>CAJBXX010000290.1 GCA_903959715.1 uncultured Alphaproteobacteria bacterium
AGTGGCAATTACCGCAAAAGCTGCGAAAGTTTTACCAGCGCCACCAGTTACGATTCTTAATGCATTACACATAACTCTGTTCAAAGAGTTTGAGCTTACACTAGCACTAGCATTAAGATTATCTTGTGCGAAGGCATCAGCCAAACCAAAAGATGAAGATAGAACTGGCAAAATCGTAACTGCCGAAATTGCAACTAAAGATAAAATTGATAGATTTTTTGAGAAGTTTTTCATAGTTTTTTAATTATTGTTGAGTTTTATTACCTAAAATTTATATCGCACATAGTTTTTGCGTTTTCACCAGAAATCGCAGCAACAATTGATGAAGCTCCAAACATGGTGGCAATACCGGCAGCAACACCGATCATCAAACCCCAAGAAACTTTACCAGTGAAGAAACCAATGCCGGTGGCTATTACTGCGAAAGATGCAAAAGTTTTACCGGCGCCACCAGTTGCAATTCTGAAAGCATTGCATATTGCTTTTGAAAGGGTGTTGCTACTAAGGTTTGCTACGGCATCAAGATTTCCTAAGGTGAGACCTGAATCAGCTTTATATGCTTCACACACACTAGTGCAATATGATTGAACGGCTGCATTAGTTTGAGCAGTTAAGGAGGAGCCTTGGAAGGTAAAAACATTTGGTGTTGATGGGGTAAAGACAGAAGTGCCAGCTGCGGGTGCATTTGTTAAGGATATTGTTAATTGGTTGCTTCCACTAACGGGAGCAGTGTTCGCTATACCTGTGCAAGCTGAATTGCAAGTTGTATTTTTGTCAGCAAGTGTTGCTGTATAATCAATCGCATAAGCCGAAGATGCCATCAAAATGTTTTGGGAAATTATGAAAATGAAAACGCTAAGAAGGTTGATAAATTTCATGAAGCAGGTAAAATATTTTGTATGATATAATTTATTTTTAAAAATTTGTAGAAAATTTCTTTCAGTGAAGAAATTTATTTTTAATATCTACTAAATTTATTGTTAAAAAAATATATGTCAATAAAATTATTTTAGAATTTTTATTTCCCATTCTAAATTAATTTTAAATTTTTTAAAAACTTTTTTTCTAGCCTCCTCGCCGAGGGTTATTAAATCTTGAGCCGAAGCGTTACCATTATTAATTAAGAAATTACAATGTTTTTGTGAAATTTGAGCATCTCCTATCGATTTCCCTCTAAAACCAATAGCATCAATTAATTCCCATGCTTTGTTATTAAGTGGATTTTTGAAAGTGCTTCCGCCGGTTTTTGCCCTTATGGGTTGTGATATTTCGCGATTTTTTTGCAATTCAAGAATTTTATTGGCAACTTCTTGAGAATTTGATTTATTAATTTTAAATTTGCCATCGATAAAAATATATTTTTTAGCTAATTTATTTCCGCGATAAAAAAAACCAAAATCTTGATTTTTTATTTCATAAAAATTGCCGTTATAATCAATAGCGGTGGCACTTATCAAATTTTGCGAAACCTCGCCACCATAACATCCAGCATTCATGGCAATTGCACCGCCAATTGATCCGGGAATTCCGCTAAGAAATTCTAATCCTCCCAATCCAAAATTTTTACAATATTGGGCAACATTAACGCATAAAGATGCCGATCCGATATTTATAAAATCTTCTTCATGTTTTATTTCAGAAAAACTGGCGGGAAGTTTTATTAATATGCCTTTGACACCTTCGTCGGCGATTATTACATTTGAGCCAGCACCAATAATTTGAATGTTAATTTCGGGAGAAATATTTTGCAAAAAATAAATTAAATCTTCGATATTTTTTGGTCTAAACAAAATTTCAGCCTTGCCTTTGAGATCAAACCAATTATTGATTTTGGCGTTAAATCTATATTCACCTGCGACGGTGGGTAATTGTGATTTATCGATCATGTTTTTCAATTTCAATTAAGATGGGTTCTCTGCCTTCAAGGAGTGCCTTTTTTTGATATTTTGTGATTATCCAATCAGTGGGGAAATTTTGCCATGATTTTTTTGAACTTGCCAACCATTTGAATTTTGAGCTTTTTAAAATATGACTTAGAATCCATGTTTTGTAGGAGTCATGATCGGTTGCAATAATAATTTTTCCATTATTTTTTAATTTCGGATAAATAATTTGCTCCAAGAAATTTTTGTTAATCAACCTTCTTTTAAAATGTTTATATTTTGGCCAAGGATCAGGAAATAATATAAAAATTTTTTCAAAAAAATGGTCAGGAAAATTATTAATAAAAATTCTAATATCTTGATTGGTAATTTTTAAATTATTTAGCGGTTCTTTTTCAAGCATTCCGAGTAAATTGACAATACCGTTTAAATGAGGTTCGCAACCGTAAAAATTAACATCGGAATGTTGTTTGGCATTGGCAAAAATAAAATCGCCAAAACCAAAACCTATTTCTAAAAAATTTTTAGAAATTGCGTTGTCGATTTTTGATATTTCGTAAGATTGGTAAAAATTTTCTAACAAAAAATTTTTATGAAGAGATAATTTGCGACTTTTGACTCTGCCAAAGCTACGAATTAATTTTTGTTTATGATCCAAGTTTTTCAACTCTGGCGATATGTCTTTGTCCATCAAATTTTTGAGTAAAAAAAGTTTTACAAATTGCTAAAGCATATTTTTTCTTGAGAAATCTTGCTCCAAGGCAAATAACATTGGCATTGTTGTGTGAGCGGGAGAGTTTGGCAATAGTTTTGTTAAAGCAAAGTGTCGCTCGAATTTTTTTGTGACGATTTGCTGATATTGACATGCCAACGCCACTTCCACAAATTAAAATGCCAAAATCATTTTCGGTAATTTTTTCGCATAATAGATTGGCGTAGTCTGGATAGTCCACTGAATTTTCTGCTGAATTGCAACCTAAGTCAATAATTTCAATGTTATTTTTTTTGAAAGAGTTAATTAAATATTCTTTGAGTTTAAACCCAGCATGGTCGGAGGCTATATAAATTCTTTTTGTTAAAAAATAATTATTAGCCATTTTTAGTTACAAGGAAAGGGGTGATTGAAATATAAAAAATGAGTCTAGGGCTTGTGGCTCTAGACTCAAAGAAATTAACGCTTACGATAAGTTTGACCTTTACGAGCTTTTTTGAGACCGTATTTTTTTCGTTCAACAACTCTTGAATCACGAGTTAAGAAGCCTTGGGTTCTTAAAATCGGTTGATTGCTAGGATCGAATAAAACTAAAGCTTTGCTGATGCCGTGAGATAACGCACCTGCTTGACCACTTTTGCCACCGCCTAATATTGTTGCCACAACATCGAATTTATTTTCATTTTTAGTAACGCCGAAAGGTGCTTTTGCGATGTTAACAAGTATTTCGCGACCGAAATAGTTTCGGACTTCTCGATCGTTAATTGTAACTTTTCCAGTTCCTTGTTTGATCCAAACTTTGGCAATGGCGTTTTTTCTTTTGCCAGTTGCGTAAGAGCGACCTAGAGAATCGCGAACTTGTAGATAAACTTTTTTATCTTGAGTTTCGTCTTTTTGTTTAATTTCTATAATTTTTTCTTTAATTAATGCAGACATAATTTAGTTAGTTTTTTTGTTTTTACGATTCATGGCGCCAACATCCAGTATTTGAGGATTTTGTGCTTGATGCTTGTGCTCGTTGCCTTTGTAGATATGAAGTTTAGTCATTAAATCTCTTTGTAATGGACCGCGAGACATCATTCTCGAAACCGCATATTCAAGGATTCTTTCTGGATGTTTTCCTTCCATGATTTGACGAGCGGTGCGATCTTTGATGCCACCTGGATAGCCCGTGTGCCAATAATAAAGCTTTTCGGCGTATTTTTTGCCCGTAAGTTTAATTTTTTCGGCGTTAATGACGATAACATAATCACCGCAATCAATGTTTGGAGTAAAAGTGGTTTTGTGTTTGCCTCGTAAAATTTTTGCGATAATTGAGGACAAGCGTCCAACCACTAGATCTTCGGCGTCAATCAACCACCATTTTTTTTCAATTTCACTTGGTTTCGCTGTATATGTTTTAAGCATAATATAATAAAAAACTTGTTAACTGCTTCTAGGCAACAGAGCCTAGTTGACAATTTAAATTTATCTAAAGATTTTTTGTTAAGATTTTGTATCTAAAAATTACTAGCACTAATAAAAAACAACTAATAACAAAACTAAGTTAGTAATTTTAAACTCAACTAAAAACAAAGTCAACTTAACAAATAAATTAAATAAGGGGCAAGCATTAAACCAAGCCAAATAAAAAAAGTCAAATCAATTTTTAAGTTTTTTTATTTGTAAAAATCAGATCTTAGTAAACTAAGAAAAACCACATCGCGAAATTCGCCTTTGTGTAAACGGTGTTGCCTTAAATAGCCTTCAATTATAAAGCCATTTTTCTTTAAAAGATTTTGCGATGGCAAATTTTGCGGAACAACATTGGCTTCGATGCGATTAACTTTAAATTCATAAAAACCATAATCGCAAATTTGTTTAAGAGCCTTACTCATTATACCTTTTTGCCAATATTCTTGAGCTAAATCATAACTCACTTCAATTCTTTTGTGATAAGAGTTGAAGCCAGTTAAGCCAATGGAGCCAATTATTTTATTATCTTCTTTGCGAGCTATTGCAAAATAAGCGCCGTCACCGCGTTGAAAAGTATTTTTCCAATAATAAAAATCATGTTTTGCTTCCTCAATATTTTGTGGAATATTGCATAAAATATATTGATTAACCGCGGGATTTGAATAATATTCAAAATAATTTTCAACATCATCATTGTGCTCTTCTCTAAGGATGAACTCTCCCAAATCAAAGCTTGGCATCGTTTTTATAAAATTAGTATTTTGCATTTATTTTTTAAAAATTATGATGAATAAATATTTTTAACATTTAATGTTTTTTAAAATGAAAATAGTTGCGCAAATGGATGATATTTTTTCAATAAATATCAAAACCGACACTACTTTTTTAATGCTTCAAGAGGCTCAAAATCGTGGTCACGAGATTTTTTATTACACTCCGCAAACAATGTTTTTTGATGTTAAAAAGCAAAAAATTTTCGCACAAATATCAAGAATAAAACTTAATAATTCAAGTAATTTTTGTGAAATTTTAGAAAAAAAATATCAAGACCTTGTTAATTTTGATGTTATTTTAGTGCGACAAGATCCGCCTTTTGATATGAATTATTTAACAACTACTTATTTTTTAGAAAAAATAAAAGATTTGGTGTTAATAGTTAACGATCCAACTAATATTCGTAATTGTCCTGAAAAGTTATTTGTTACTAATTTTCCTAATTTAACGCCTCCGACCATTATTTCCGCAGATTTGCAAAGTATAAAAGATTTTCATAAAGAACATAAAAAAATTATTTTAAAACCGCTTTATTCCTTTGGGGCTGATGGCGTTATATTGATTGATGAAAGCGGGCAAAATTTAGCATCAAATTTTGAAATGATGCAAAAACTTTACCAAACGCCTTTGATTGCTCAAAAATTTTTAGCAGAAATTAAGGCGGGCGATAAAAGAATTTTTTTATTAGATGGAGAGCCAATTGGAGCGGTCGCAAGAGTTGCACAAGATGGCGAAATTCGCTCAAATTTACATATTGGAGGCGATGCCCGCAAGACCGAATTAAGTGTGCGAGATTTAGAAATTTGTCGAGAAATTTCTCCGCATTTAAAAAAATTAAATTTATTGTTGGTGGGAATCGATGTGATTGGAGATTATTTGACGGAAATAAATGTTACTTCGCCGACATGCGTCCCCGAAATAAATTTATTTAATAATCAAAAATTGCAAATCAAAATTTTAGAAAAAATTGAGGAAAAATTTTTGAATTTTAAAGATCGTATAAAGCTTTAATTTCAACCGATTTAACCATTCTTTTGTCGGCATCTAAAACTTTAAAAATTAATTGAGATTTTTCAATTTTATCACCAATTTTTGGAACAGCTTTAAAGGTTGCCATCACAAGACCACCAACGGTTTCGGCAGAACAATCTTCAAATTTAATTTTAAAAATTTCTTCGAAATTTTTTAATTCAACTCTGCCACCAAATTGATAAGTTTTTTCATCAATTTTTTTAATTTGAAAAAATGAACTTTCGAGCGGAACATCATGCTCATCATCAATTTGTCCAACAATTTCTTCGATTAAATTTTCAATTGTAACTAAGCCGTCAACGGCTCCAAATTCATCAAGCACAATTGCGACATGAACTCTTGAGGAGCGCATTTTTAAAAGGGCGTCAATCAGTTTTGTTGAGCAGGGCATAAACAAAATTTTTCTTATGATTTTTGGTAAATTAAAATCATTATTTATATTGCATAAAAATTTTGCTAAATCTTTGCTGTGAATAAAGCCGACGATGTGATCAATGTTGTCTTTGTAGACGGGAATTCGCGTATGTTCATCTTCGGTAATAATTTTTTTTATTTCATCGAGCGTTATATTTTCTGGTATCGCAATAATATCAGACCTCGGAACCATTATGGTATTAATTTTTTTATCACCAAAATTAACAATATTTTTTAACATCTTTTTTTCTTCTGAGGTGATAAAGCCTTGTGTTTCATAGGTTTCGGTGATGTGATTAATCAAAAATGACAGAGATTTTTTATTTTTTTTCCCGAATAAAATAAAGAAAAAATTAATTAATTTTTTAAAATTAAAATTATTGCGTGACTTAGATTTCATTGTTTGTAAGGATTGTTAATATTTAGTTTTTTAAGAATTTTTATTTCAAGATTTTCCATAATTTTTGCCATTTTTTCTTCTTCGTGATCATGTCCGAGTAAATGAAGAATGCCATGTGCAATTAAGTGCGTCAAGTGGTCATGAAAAATCTTTCCCTGACTTTTTGCCTCTTTTAAAATATATTCATAACTTAAAATTATGTCGCCAAGAAAAATATATTTATTGGTTCCGATGGCTTGTTTCAAGCCCTCTAACTGAATAATTTTTTCATCTAAATTGCCAAATGATAAAACATTTGTTGGCTTATCTTGATTACGAAATTCTCGATTAATTTTTTTAATTTGTAAATTTGAGCATAAGGAAATTGATAAATGAAAGCAAATTTCTTTTTTTAAAAATTTTTCAAGAGCGGAGTTTTCAAGAATTTTTTGAGCTTGAGATTTGATAAATTTTTCAATATTTTTAACCTCAAGCCATTGTTTTGATCTTAGTTCAACCTCAACGCTAACTAGCTCTTGCAAGAATTTGTTTGAAAATTTGGATTCGGACATAATTTAAATTTTTTAGGACAAATTCTTTGTGGATTTTCACCGCAAAAAATTGCAAAATTATCATTTTTAGAAGTGCTTTTTACAATATTTGCAAGACCTTGAATAAAGTTGCGTTCAATGTTCAATGACGGCACTCGATAATATTCGGCAACACCAAGTTTTTTGGCGAATTCATGATATTCTATGTCAAGCTCAACCAATGTTTCTGAGTGATCGGAGACGAAAGCAATTGGAATTATTACGGGAATTTTTTCATCGAGAGCAACACTCGTTACTTCTTGTTCTAGGCTTGGCGTTGTCCATTTCAAAGGACCAACTTTTGATTGATAGCAAATTCTATATTCCAAATCTGAATTTTCTGATTTTCGTAAATCATTTAAAAATTTTATTGTTTTTTTTGCAGTTTCTTCAACTTGAAAAACATAAGGGTCGCCATTATCGATAACTTTTTGTGGAAGCCCGTGAGCTGAAAATAATAATCTTACTTTTGATAAATTTTTATTTTCAATTTTGTTTAAAGTTTGGTTGATGTGAATCGCATGAGAGCGAATAAAATCATCGTGAGTTGGATAGCAACAAACAATTTTTATCGGAATTGATTCGGTAAAAAAATTATCGGCGAAATCTTTGACGGAAGATGCGGTTGTAGTGCTTGAAAATTGCGGATAAAGTGGCAATAAAATAATTTGATCGGGTTGATATTCTTTGATTTTTTGAGCAATTTCCGAAGCAAATGGATGCCAATAACGCATGGCGGTAAAAACTTTATAATTGCCATCAAAAGATAATTCGCGTTCAAGGGAATCGGCTTGCGAAAGGGTTATATCTAGAAGCGGTGACTTGCCACCAATTTGATTATAAATATTTTGGGCTTTCTGTTTGCGTCGCGAAGAAATGAGCTTTGCAATCAAGAAACGCAATGGTTGCGGTAAAGATATAATCGCTTTATCGTTGAATAAATTAAACAAAAAAGGCTCAACCGATTCAATCTTATCGGGCCCTCCTAAATTTAACAAAACTACCGCGGTTTTGTGGTTAAATTTTGTCATAAAAAATATTTTTAATTAATGATGAAAAGAAAAATAATAAACAATGAATTACTATTATTGTTGGTGCAATTGATAAAGCAAGAGTGTTAGCTAATAAAAAACCTAAACTTGAAATTGTTATTCCTAAAAATGCACTTTTTATAATCATTTCTTGAGGATTTTTTGAAAAATTTCTGGCGGTGGCACAAGGAATTATCATTAAAGCCATAATTAAAAATACCCCCGTCACCTTTACGGCGAAAGCAATTAACAGCGATAATAAAATCATGAATAAATAGTTTATGTTGTTTGTTTTTATGTTTTTAACGATCGCAATATCTTGATTTAATAATGCGATTAAAAATCTTTTTAAATAAAGAATAATAAAAATTAAAATTAACAAGGTGAGAGCGAGAATTATTAAAAAATTAAACATTTTTATATTGGAAATATCGCCAAAAAGAAATTCTTCAAAGACAAAATTTTTGTTGAAATTTTCGTTAAATAAAACGGCACAGGATATAAAAAAATAAGATAAAATCATGATTATACTATCAAGTGCA
>CAJBXX010000291.1 GCA_903959715.1 uncultured Alphaproteobacteria bacterium
CCGGTTGCAATTCCAGCAATTGGCATTGGATTGGGTGCGGTTGGTGTTAGTGCGTTAAGTGGCACCGCAATTGGCTTTGGTCTAGTTGGAGTATCTGCGGTGGCTGGAGGAGTTGTTGGAGGATTTTCTGCTCCGGAAATTTATGAGGGTGCTTCGAATTTATTTAAAAGACCTATCAAAAAATCAACAACCGCAATTGTTAAACCTCCTGACGCCCCTCCTCCCGATACCAGCCAAGTTAATTATGGTAATCATTCTCCCATCATCTTTGTGGGTTTATCGCGCTTCCACGATCCAAGACTCGCTCACACCTCAAAAAAAGAAGGCTGGCAAAAATTATCGACTTCTTCTGAGATTTTAAGCGACTATAAATTAGCTCCTGATTCCAGAGTTGGAAATATAAATTATGATTTTGATAATGTTGAAGAACCAAAACAGCTTCTTGAGTTAATTGATCATTATAGACAATCTGCAATTAAAAAAGTTGTATCTGGAGGGGGAAGTTTTGAGGAAAAGAAGGGGGAAATTAAGCAAATTTTTCAAGCTACAGCTTTTAATTTTGATTTAAGTGAAAAAAGACGGGTTAAGTTTCTAAAAGATGACAGAGAAGAAAATTTAAACGCAATCAGAGATCGAATAAAAACTTCGATTATTCAAGATGCTGATAATTTTCCATCAGAGGTTTTTACTTCGGCTTCAGTTCGAAAAGAATCATTTAGCGATATGGATTTACTTTATAGAATTGTTTACAATGAGCAATTCATCACTAAAACCCTTGATTATCAAGAGACAGATGTAGATAAAGATAAGGCTTTAAAATGTGCATTTGACCAATATGAAATCAGTGGAAGTAAAAAATTTCCAATGACATCAGAAGCTCAAAAAATACATATACATTCAAAATTTGCAAAAAATGATTTTGGTGAAGCTTGTTCTGCAATAGCTGAAGATGTTAATTCACATCTTCAAAATGTAAAATCTGATCCAAACTATTTACATTTCCCCAATGAAACTGTTCAAAATTCATATAATGAAGAATTTATAAAATTAACAAAAAGAGAAAAAAAAATAAATGCTGATTTTGCAAAAGTTATTAATAACAAACAATTTCTTGAATTAGTTGATGCTTATAGACAATTTGCAATTGATGATGTTGTTCAAGGAGGTGGAACTTTTGATGAGAAAAAAACTAAAATTGAAAATATTTTTGAGAAAACGAAAGTTGAATTTGATGATCAAAATTTTGTGATGAATGCTTATGATCAAGATAAAGCAAATTCATTAAAAACATCAATTATTGAAGATCCTAAATTCGCCGTAAATACTGAAAACCCCCCCTTTTTTCAAACTTCACTTACCGAATATCAATTGCTTAAGAGAATATTATATAATGAGCTTTTTATTCATAAAACTTTAAATCAACAAGGTAAAGCTGAAGATGAAAAAGAAATGGCTCTAAAATCGGCAATTAAGATGTATAAAATAACTGGAGATAATCTTAAATATCTAAAAACATTTTCGAAACAAAGAGATTATATTGATAAAATTACGAATTTAAAAGAGATTAATATAAATGGACAAAAAAATAGAATTTTTAGAGCTTTAATTAAATCTGGTTTGCGTGATTTTGAAACCTGTTTTAAAAGTGGGGGTCAACTCTTTGCTTATAATTCTTCTGTTTCAAGAGTTTATGAACAAGAGCGAGCAGATCTAGAAAAATTTAAAGTAGCATCTGCACCTGTTTCGTTGCGGAGTGGAGTTTCAATACTCGCAAATGGGGAGAGGTCCAGGTAAATTTAGTGATGGGGAAGAGACGAAAGCTTTTGGAGTTAGGTCATTACCGGCGTGTGGCAGGCGAGTTTAGTTTACCTCGCTAAAATCCCACTCAATTCCTATGGCTTTTTGGCGAATATATCGAATCTAATTCATAGAAATTTAAAAAGAGGCGAGGGGAATGTAATTTTAGTTTAGAAAAGATATTTTTTATATCGCTCATTTTAATATTAATAAATGTTTTATCTTCGTACCCAAAAAATAGCCTAAACTTTTATAAATATAAAACTCAAAATCTTCTCGCAAATGCATTGATTAAATCACGATTAAGCGATTCAACTGAAATTTTAATTGAGTAATATTTTTTTAAAATTAAGTTAAAACACATTATATCTTCTTTAAAATTTTATAGTTA
>CAJBXX010000292.1 GCA_903959715.1 uncultured Alphaproteobacteria bacterium
ATGTTTAAGAATAGGTTTTCCTATTTCATTTTAGTAATTAATTTTTGGGAAAATCAATATTTTGCTGATTGTTATTTTGCGGATCGTTGCCTTTATTTTCAAGCTCTGGAGCTTTTAATTCTTGTTTAGAATTTTTTGGTTTATTTAAATCCTGAGATTTATTATTTTCATCCTCCGCTTCATTTTCGTCCTTAGATTTATCAAGCAAAATTTTCATCTCAACCGCGAAACATGGGACATAAATTTTTTGTAAAAAAACTTTTTTAGATTTAAATAATTTTACCGAATTTTCATCGGCAACATCGCAAATTCCTTCATAAGCTTCAAGTTCATCGCCGTTTTTTAAAATTATACAATTTTTACTTTTTATTTCATTTTCAATTGCCTTTAAATCATTTTTTAAATAGAAATTTTGTACATTTTTATAAATTTCTTCACTGGCACAGGCAATCGCACCCTGTTTGGGCTTTACAACATAAATTACTTGAGATTTTTTGGTAAATCCTGAATATTCATTTGAAAAAAGAATACTCATAAATTTGGCAAAAAAATAAGTAAAAACTACAGTAAAAATTATTTTAAACACTTGCGTTAAATTTATATTTTAGAAGCTTCTTGAAAATAAAAAATCAGTAATTTTTTAGCAAGATTTTCTTTCTCACTTTTTGGTTTTACCACTTTCAAATCTTGCATTATTTGTAAATCACAATCTTTATTAAAATAACCTAGGTCACCATAACATTTGTCATGATTTTTACAAGCTAAGTCCACTTTATCAACAGGAACTGGATTAGAACCCTTTGGCGGATAAAGTGGACCGCAATAATTACCATAAACTGGAAAACTTGATTCCGCTTTTGTAATTTTTTTATTGCCAGAACAACTAAATAAAAAACTTAAAATAATTAGCAAAGAAAATGCTTTTTTCATGAAATAATAAATTGATTTTAATAAATTTTTTAAGAATTATATCTAAAATCAATAAAGTTTTTCAAGCATAAAAATTATTGCCGATTTAAATGAAGCAATATTTTGTTATTGCTTTAAATATCTAAGCAAAGAATCTTCTTTTTTTAATTTTAATAAGTTTTTATTCATATCAATTTCTCCGTCTTTTTTAAATTTTTGTAAAATTCTTGAGAAAGTTTCGGGCTTAATATTTAAATAAGAAGCAATTGTAGATTTAGTATATTCTAAATTTGCATTTTTTAACTTATCTTCACCTTCAAAAGCAATTGAAAGAATAAATTGAGCCACTCTTTGCTTGGCATCAACAACTTTTAATCTTGATAATGAATTAAGAATTTTTCTATTTAACGAAGAAACTTCTTTTAGTAAATTTAAGCAAAAAATTTGATTATTTTTTATTAATTCGCGGATTAATTTAGCGGGAATTAACATTATCAAACTATCTTCGCTAGATAAAGCGTTAAAAACAAAATTTTTAGCGAAAATATCGCCTATTATTTCGCCTTCTCTTAAGAATTGAATGACATTTTGATTTCCATCCGCGGTATTTTCTAATAAAATTGCCGATCCTTTTAGAATTATATAAAAATTTTTTACTTCCTCATCTTTGAAAAATAATAACTTATTTTTCTTTAGATTAAAAATAGTTGAGAGCGCTAGAATATCATCGATATTCTCGTTACAAATATTATTAAAAATTGAAATTTTTTTTATGAATTCTAAATTATTTTTTGGGTGTTTTTTCATGTTTTTTTAGATAAAATTAAATTTTCTTGACCTAGATCAAACACAATTAATTTTTTACAATTAAAGTGATTGACGGGTTTAATTGATTTATTAAATTTAAAATTACCTATTTTGCAGTTTAACCCTTTAAATTATTATTTCAACATTAAAAAAATATTTTATGAATTAATTTATATTTTATCGGTTATTCATCGCGATTCAGAAGAATTATTTAAATCGCTATTGCATTAAATATGGTTGTTAATTTTATCAATTTAGTAATCGTAAAATCATGAAAAAAGCATTAATAACTGGAATTAGCGGGCAAGATGGATCTTATCTTGCCGAACTGTTGTTATCGAAAAATTATCAGATTTTCGGAGCCATAAATCGTGATTCAAAAAACTTAAAAAATATCAAACATTTACTCGATAAAATCGAGCTCTTTGAATATAGTTTAAATGATGAAAAAATTACCGAAAATCTGATTAAAAAAATTCAACCCGATGAATGTTATCATCTTGCGGGCTCTAGCTTTGTCGATTACGCTCAAGACAATAAAAATTTGATTTTTAATAACAATGTAAATAGCACTAATTTTTTATTGAAAGCGATAAAAAATTATACTCCGAATTGTCGATTTTTTTTAGCGGGATCGAGTGAAATGTTTGGTTTGTCAAACGAGTCACCGCAAAGCGAAAATAGCGTTTTTAATCCGCAAAATATTTACGGAATTTCTAAATTAAAAGCATTCGATTTGGTTAAAAATTATCGCGAAAAATACAAAATTTTTGCATGTTGTGGAATACTTTACAATCATGAGTCTCCTAGGCGAAACGAGATTTTTTTTACTCGAAAAGTTTCGCAAAATGTTGCGAAAATTCATCTCGGACTTGCCCAAGAAATTGAACTCGGAGACCTAGAATCTTCAAGAGATTTTGGTTATGCCAAAGATTATGTTGAAGCAATTTTTTTGATGATTCAAAACTCACAAGCCGTTGATTATGTTATATCGAGCGGTAATATTTACAAAATCAAAGATATTCTAAAAATTGCTTTTGATTATGTGAATCTTGATTACAAAAAATTTATAAAAATTAACCCCGATTTTATTCGACCATCGCCAAAAATTCAATTATTTGGCGATAATTCTAAAATAAAAAAGGAATTAAATTGGCATCCGCAAACCGATATTAAAAAAATAATTTACGAAATGATTGAAAATGACATTGTTTTGATAAAATCACAAAATAAAATCAATTAATCTAACTCAAAAAACTATAATTTATATTTATTTATGTCTGACATTATTCCTTTTGATCAACGCGATGGATTTATTTGGCAAAACGGCTCTTTTGTAGAGTGGAAAGATGCTACGGTTCATGTTTTAAATCACGGCTTACATTATGCTTCTTGCGTTTTTGAGGGCGAAAGAATTTATAATAAAAAAATCTTTAAATGCGCCGAACACAGTGCTAGACTTCACGCTTCGGCACGATTACTTGATTTTGAAGTTCCTTATTCAATCGAAGAATTAAACAAGGTTAAAAATGAATTAGTTGTTAAACAAAATATCATTGATGGATATATGCGCGCCTTCGCTTGGCGTGGTTCAGAAAAAATGGCGATTTCGGCACAAGGCAATAAAATTCATGTTGCGGTTGCTTGTTGGCCTTGGCCTCCATATTACTCCGACGAGGCACGAAAAGCTGGTTTAAAATTACGCTTTGCAAAATATCGTCGCCCTTCCCCCGAATGCGCTCCAATCGCTTCCAAGGCCGCGGGGCTTTACATGATTTGCACAATTTCCAAACATGAGGCCGAAAGAGATGGTTATAATGATGCTTTAATGCTTGATTATCGTGGTTTCTTGGCGGAAGCGACGGGTGCAAATTTATTTTTGATTATGAAAAATGGCGAATTACACACTCCAAAACCCGATTGTTTTTTAAATGGCATTACGCGTCAAACCGTTATTGAATTAGCGAAAAAAAGAAATATTACCGTTGTTGAAAGGCATATTCAGCCCGAAGAGTTAAACGACGCAATTGATGCTTTTTTAACGGGAAGTGCGGCCGAATTAACACGCATTGGCTCGATTGAAGACATTAAATATTCCAACGCCAGCCAAATGACTCTTGATTTAATGCAAGATTATCATAATTTAGTTCGAGGCTTATGATTAAAAAAAATTTAGATATTTTTTGTTTAATAATTTATTTGATTTGCGGTTGCTTTTTTTACGAAATTACGACATCTCAAGAAACTTATGCCGAAGGCTCATTTCGCGTTAAATCTCATTTGCTTTTTGATAAAAATTTTTCGGGCAAAGCCTTCGCTCTTGACGGCGACTCGATTAAAGTCGGCAAAAAAGAAGTTCGTTTATTTGGTCTTGACGCTCCCGAATATAAACAAAAATGTCTCGATCAAAATAACCAAGAATATGGTTGCGGAATTATTAGCCACGATTTTTTGACAAAATTAATTAACGGGAAAAAAGTTGAATGCGTTTACGCCGAAAAAGATAAATATGATCGCTTTCTTGGCAAATGCTTCATCGGCGAAGTTTCGATTAACGAAGAAATTGTTAAAAATGGCATGGCGGTGATTTATAATTTTACCGAAAGTAGCGACAAAATGGATAATCTTGAAAAGCAAGCCAAAGCCACCAAAATTGGTATTTGGCGTGGCAGTTTTGAACTACCAAAAGATTATCGCAAACACAATATGAGAAAATAATTATGAAAAAAATTAATGTAGCAATAATCGGTGCTTCTGGCTATACGGGAGTTGAGTTAATTCGTATTTTAGTTAATCATCCAAATGTTAAAATTTCGGCGTTGATTGCCAATAGCAATGCGGGGCAAAAAATTTCGCAACTTTATCCGCATTTAATTCATTTTAATTTGCCTGATTTAAAAAAAATTGAAGAAGTTGATTTCTCACAAATCGATGTTGCATTTGGTTGCCTGCCTCACACCACTTCTCAACAAACCTTCAAACAAATTTTAACTGATGGCAAAAATTCTCATTTAAAAATTATCGATTTATCGGCAGATTTTCGCCTTGAAAATTTTGATGATTATAAATTGTGGTATGAACATGAACACATCGCCAAAGAGCTTCAGCCTCAAGCGATTTACGGCTTAACCGAAATTTATCGCGATAAAATAAAAAAAGCTTCCTTAATTGCTTGTCCAGGATGTTACCCAACTTCGGCTTTATTACCCTTAATTCCACTGTTAAAAAATAATTTAATCAATTCTGAAAACATAATTATCGATTCCAAATCCGGCACTTCGGGGGCGGGAAGAAATTTAAAATTGGGTAATTTATTTTGCGAAATAAATGAGTCGGTTAAAGCTTATTCAATTGGCAATCATCGTCATATTGGTGAAATTGAACAAGAACTTTCTAAGGCTTTCGACTCTAAGATTACCATCGAATTTACTCCGCATCTTTTGCCCATTAATCGTGGCATTATTTCAACCATTTACGCCACCATAAAAGATGATTTTAAATTTGAAGATTTACAAAATTGTTTATCAACTTTTTATGATGATGAATTTTTTGTTGA
>CAJBXX010000293.1 GCA_903959715.1 uncultured Alphaproteobacteria bacterium
AAAAATAATAATGAAAATTTATATTTCAAAAATTTAATTAATTTTCTAAAATCAAATAAAATTGAAGATAAATTTGATTTATCAAAAATTATCGACGAAACAAGTTTAAGTTTTTTTTATGAAGGCTCCTTTACTACTCCGCCATGTGTTGAGGGTGTGAAATGGTATATAATGAAAAACCCAATTTTTATTACAAAAGAGCAAATGAACGCAATTATTAAATCGACAATTTTTGTTAAATCAAATGCGCGGGAAGTGCAGAAATTTAATCCAGAAAAATTCTAAAATTAATATTTTTTTAAATTAAAACTTTTAGTAGCTTTGATTTAAAATTATTTACAAATAACAAAAATTATCAAATGTTACAAAGTCTTAATGAGTCACAAAATCAAGCAGTTTCAACAACCGAGGGACCCTTATTAGTATTGGCTGGAGCCGGCACTGGCAAAACTAAAGTTTTAACTTCGCGAATCATTCATATTCTCGAAAGTGGCTTGGCGATGCCAAATGAAATTTTGGCGGTGACCTTCACTAACAAAGCGGCGGCCGAGATGAAAAAAAGAATCGGCGAAGCGATTGGCGATCAAGTTAATTATTTATGGGTTGGCACTTTTCACTCAATTTGTGCAAAAATTTTGCGACGACATCCTGAAAGCGTTGGCTTAAGACATGATTTTACAATCATCGATGATGATGATCAAAATCGTTTAATTAAACAAATTTTGCATGATTTAAATATTGATCCAAAGCAATTTCCAACCAAAGTTTATTTGGCAAAAATTTCGCGTTTAAAAGATTCGGGCAAAACTTCGATTAATTTTGATGATGTTAATTTGCCAAAATTGCGTGAAGTTTTTCAAAATTATCAACAGCGTTTGAGGGCAATGAATTCAACCGATTTCGGCGATTTATTAACTTTAAATATTGAAGTTTTTAAAAATTCTCCCGAAATTTTGTCGCAATATCAAAATCAATTTCGTTATGTTTTGGTCGATGAATATCAAGATACCAACGATGCCCAATATCAATGGCTTTTAAAATTATCGCAACTTTATTGCAATATTTGTTGCGTTGGCGACGACGATCAATCAATTTATAGTTGGCGCGGAGCCAATATTGCCAATATTTTGCGCTTCGAAAAAGATTTTGACGATGCTAAAATTATTCGTCTCGAACAAAATTATCGCTCAACTTCACGCATTTTAAAAACCGCTCACGCCGTTATTTGCAACAATAAAGAGCGTCATGGCAAAACTTTATGGACCAATTTAGGCGAGGGTGAAAAAATCAAAGTTTTTTCATTTTATGATGACAGAACCGAGGCGTCGCGAATTGCCATCAATATTAAGAATACGATTGCAACCAATGCTGTCAAGGCTTCGCAAGTTGCAGTTTTGGTGCGAGCGGGTTACCAAACGCGACAATTTGAAGAATCTTTCATGCAAAATGCGTTGCCTTATCGCGTGATTGGGGGCATGAAATTCTATGAACGCATGGAGATTCGCGACAGCATCGCTTATTTGCGAATTTGTTCAAATTTTGATGATGATTTGGCGTTATTAAGAATTATCAATGTTCCGAAAAGAGGAATCGGCGAAGCTGGATTGGCAAGCCTCCAAGACAAGGCAAAGCAAAATAAAATTTCACTTTTTGAGGCGATAAAAAATAATTTAGCCGAAGGTTCGTTGAAAGGAAAATCGCGCGATTCTTTGATGAATTTAATTAATTCTTTAGAAAAATTTCATGCTTTTATTGGTTCAAAAACTTTGATGGATCTTGCAAAATCATTGCTCGAAGAAGTTGGATATTTATCGATGTGGCGTATTGAAAATACTCTTGAATCGCAAGGACGCGTTGAAAATATCGAAGAATTCGTCCAAAGTCTTGGCGATTTTTCTAATATTACCGAATTTTTGGAATATGTTTCTTTGGTCGAAGCGCGCGACGATAAAAATTTACAAGATGCCATCAATATTATGACTATTCACGGTGCCAAAGGTTTAGAATTTGACATGGTTTTTTTACCAGGACTTGAAGAGGGAATTTTTCCGAGCAATAAATCGGTTGAACAAAAAAATGGCTTAGAAGAAGAGCGACGATTAATGTATGTGGCGATTACTCGCGCTAAGAAGAAACTCATAATGTCTTTTGCTAAATCGCGTTATATTTTTGGCGATATGCAAAATTCTTTGCCTTCCAGATTTTTAAAAGAATTGCCCGAAAATGAAATTGATTTTGAAGAAGTTGGTTTTGCCGGACGCAACTCTTATCAAAAATTTAGCGATGATGATGAAGATGATTTTGTGCAAGATGATTTTTCGCAAAGTTCCAAAAAGACTTTTTATAAAAATAATTTTTCTTCGGCAAAATCTGACAAAAATTTTACAATGCAACCAAGAAAATTTGTTAATAATTTAAGTTCCTTTGCTTCAAAATCAGCGTCAAATTCAACTTCAAATACCGTAAATTTGGTTGCGAGTTCAAGTGGTTCTTCGTCGATAAATTCAAGCGTTTTTGCCAGTAATTCATTAATTGGCGCTCGCGTTTTTCATCAAAAATTTGGTTATGGTAAAATTGAAAATGCCGATGGCAATCGTCTCACTATTTCCTTCGAAAAAACCGGTATAAAAACGGTGATGAAAGATTTCGTAAGTTTTGCTTAAGCGGATTGCTTTGAGTTTAAATTTAGAAAAAAACGGCATAATTAAAAAAATGGGATGATGGAAACCTATTTTTTCCCCAAGTTTTTTAGCAAAAATTTGACTGCTTTTTTCTTCCGATTTTTGTCTAATCCGCGATGCATTTTTATTCGCTCTTTTACATGAGAAAAAAGTCCTTCTAATTGATTATTTGTTGATGGAATTTTTAGATTTTCAAAGTCGCTATAAGTAAATAATAATGGCAAATTGG
>CAJBXX010000294.1 GCA_903959715.1 uncultured Alphaproteobacteria bacterium
AAAAATTTAATAAATATATTCATTTTAAAGAAAAAAATTTTAAATATTCAATACCAATAAATAAACAGATGATTCAAAACAAAGTCAATCATAAAATTCCTTTTGAAATATTCGAAAAATGGTTTATAGAAGCTTCGCTTAATTCAAAAATTATCGAGCCAAGTGCAATGTGCCTTGCCACTTCAACCCTAGATAACAAGCCATCAGCGCGCATGGTACTTTTAAAAAAGTTTGACGAAAGAGGGTTTTGTTTTTATACAAATTTAACAAGTCGCAAAGGTCAAGAATTGAAAAATAATTTAAGCGTTGCTTTGTGTTTTTATTGGGGGGTTCTTGGTCGTCAAGTTAGAATTGAAGGTGAAGTTGAATCGGTTTCGCAAATTGAAGCCGACGAATATTTTGCTTCGCGAAGAAGAGAGAGTCGAATCGGGGCTTGGGCTTCTAAGCAATCTCAAAAAATGGAAAATTGGCAAGAATTTGAAAATAGGATTACAGAAATTTCAAATCAATTTGAAAATCAAGAAATCCCTCGCCCAGTTTTTTGGTCGGGCTTTAGAGTAAAACCACAAAAAATTGAATTTTGGGAAGAGGGCGATTTTAGAATTCATCGACGCCATCTTTATGAAAAAGCCGTCGATGGTTGGATTGTTAACGAAATTTACCCATAAAACTTATGAATTTTTATAATTTGTGCGAAAATTTTTTACAAAATTTAGCTGAAAAAATTGAATTACAAGATGTTGAATCGAAACTAGAGGTTGAATATCAAGATGGCATTCTTGAAATTGTGATTATTGCCAATAAAAAAACTTTCATTATCAATCGCAATGCGGGTAATCAAAAAATTTGGTACTCTTCGCCATTTTTAGGAGCGGATTATTTTTCACTTGATGAATCTTCGCAACATTGGCTTAATGCCAATGGCAAAGAATTATCGGAAAAACTTTTTAACGAATTAAATATTACTTTAACACAAAAAAAATTATGAAAAAAATTTTATTAATCGAGGGTGATGGAATAGGTCCAGAAGTAGTTTCTCAAACTAAAAAAATTATCGATTTTTTTACTAAAAATACTGATAAAAAATTTGAAACTGAAAATGCACTTTTAGGCGGTATTGCTTTCGATAAACAAGGAACGCCGTTTCCACAAGAAACTTTAAATTTAGCCAAAGAAGCGGATGCCACATTGCTTGGTGCCGTTGGCGGTCCGAAATGGGAAAGTTTAGAATATAAACATCGTCCCGAACGCGGTTTGCTTGGAATTCGTAAGGAATTAGCGCTTTTTGCCAACCTTCGTCCCGCCAAAGTTTTTGAAGCCTTAGCCGATAGTTCAACTTTAAAAAGAGAAATCGTTGAAGGTCTCGATATTATGATTGTTCGCGAATTAACGGGAGATTTATATTTTGGCGAACCAAGATATGTAAAAACGCTTGAAGATGGCTCTAGACAAGGCGTTAACACTATGACATACAACTCCAAAGAAGTCGAAAGAATTGCCAAAGTTTCTTTTGAATTGGCAAAAATTCGTGGCAAAAAATTATGCTCGGTTGACAAAGCTAATGTTATCGAAACTACGGAAATGTGGCGCGAAGTTGTCACTGAAATTGGTGCAAAACATTATCCTGATATCGCCCTAACGCACATGTATGTCGATAACGCCTCGATGCAATTGGTTCGCAATCCAAAACAATTTGATGTTATGGTTACGGGAAATATGTTTGGCGATATTTTGTCCGATACCGCTTCAATGCTTACTGGTTCGCTCGGCATGTTGCCATCGGCTTCGCTTGGTGAAAAACAAAATAACGGCAAGCAATATGCTTTATATGAGCCAGTTCATGGTTCGGCACCTGATATTGCTGGCAAAAATATTGCCAATCCATTAGCAACAATTCTAAGTTTTTCAATGATGCTTCGTTATTCATTTGGCTATTTAAAAGAAGCTGATCAACTCGATTTGGCGGTAGAAAATGTTTTGAAGTCGGGAGCTAGAACAGCAGATATCGCAACGCAATCACAAAAAACTGTTTCATGTTCTGAAATGGCGAATAAAGTTGTTGCAGAATTAGAAAAATTATTAACTATATCTTAATGTTTTTTATCATTACTAATAAACTAAAAATTAGTTTTTTGTGAAATCATTTTTGAAAAATAATAAAATAATTTTGTTTAAAAAAGCCTTTAAAAACACATTTCTTTTATCCTGTTTTTTTATGTTTTTTTTAAACAAAAATTCGCTTGCCGAAATAGTCAGAATAACGACTTTTGGCGATAGAACGGCTTGCGAAAAATCTCGCGGATCGTGGCGGGATTTTGGCAATAGTTGTGTCGATAAATGTATTTATAAATTTGATAAATATGCA
>CAJBXX010000295.1 GCA_903959715.1 uncultured Alphaproteobacteria bacterium
CTACACATAGAGGCACACTCTTTCCCTACACGACGCTCTTCGATCTGGAGTATTTTGACAACAGAATATTTCATAAAACTTCTTCGGATCGCATTTCTTTCATTGTAAAAAGCGACGAGCAAGATGTTGTAGATGGTGAATATCTCGACCCAAATTCCAGCTGGAATTTATATGAATATAAAGGAGTTCATCATATTGATTTTCAAACGGTTCACTCTTTTCGTAAAATTTCCAATAAAGAATTATTGGAGCATAAAAAGGATTTAAAAATTTACGGAGTGTTTAAAGAATTTTTTATTGAAAAAGGCTTGTGGAGCCAATTAAAACAAGCTGAAGAATTAAAAAAATGATCCTCTAAAACTATGCCAAATTTTTATTTTTTGCTTAATTTTTTTATTTCACGGTCAAAATCGCTTTCAAAATTTTTATCTTGAATCGCATCGAATTTTTCAAATTCACTTTCCGCAAAACTTTTAGCAATTTCAGCGGAAACCTTGCCAGCATTGGTTAAAATTTCTTGTTCGTTAAATTGCAAAAAAGCATTTAATTTATTTGACCAATCTTTCATCGTCATTGCCTGATGTTTTTTTGCCTGATTTTCTGCATAATCCAAATACATTGAAACTATGCGATTCAAACCATCAAGCTCATCTTTATTTAAAAAATTTTTAGCAATTGCCACCTCACTTTTTCTAATTTTTCCCAAAGGGGAATTTTGCCAATTAGTCAAACCCATATTTGGTTTAGCACTACTTGCTCTAGAGTGAATTATTTCAGACGCAGTTTTGCCAGTAATTGCAAAATGTAATTTATTTTGCACGGTGGCAAAGAAGCTCTTCGTTTCTAGGTTCTGCGGGTCATAATCAATGCTACATTGCGAATAAATGTCGGTGATTTTTTGGTAAAATCTGCGTTCGGAACTTCTAATATCGCGGATCCGAGCAAGTTGTTCATCAAAATAATCTTTGCCAAAAATTTTTCTCGGATCTTTTAAGCGCTCATCATCCATCGTAAAACCTTTGATGATATATTCCTTCAACCTTTCAGTCGCCCAAATGCGGAAATGCGTCGCTTGCGTTGAATTAACTCGATATCCCACCGAAATAATGGCATCGAGATTATAAAACTCAATTTCACGATTGACACTACGCCCACCTTCATCGCGAACTTGTGCAAATTTTGCACAAGTTGCTTCTTTGTCTAATTCCGCACTCTCAAAAATATTTTTTAAATGCTTGGTAATCACCGAGCGATCTACTCCAAAAAGCATGGCGATTTTTTCTTGTGGGAGCCAAATATTTTCATTTTTCAAAAATATTTCGACCTTCACTTTGTTGTTTGGCGTTTTATAGAGCAAAAATTCGGTGAAAGAATTTTCGAGATTTACCAATTTTTTTTGATTATTTTTTTTCATAATTTTTGGTGTGTTTTTTGTTTAATTAATTAGCAATTTTATTTTGAGTATGTTTAACGATTTCGCCTTATCCACCAAGCCACCAAGCCCCCAGCGATTACTGAAAAAATTGAGCCGGCGAGAACTCCGATTTTGGCATCGTCGAAATTTTTTAAATCGCTTGAAAACGCCAATGAAGCGATGAAGAGACTCATGGTAAAGCCAATCCCCGTGAACAAACTCGCCCCATAAAATTCCCACCAATTGGTGCCTCTCGGCAATTTGGCGAGACCGAATTTTAGCGATAAATATGCACTCAGCATAACGCCAATTTGTTTGCCGAAAAATAATCCAAATGCAACGCCGACAATGATTGGTGACGAAATTTTTTCCAGCGAAAAACCTTCGATGCGAACACCTGAATTGGCGAAAGCAAAAATTGGCAAAATGAAAAAATTGACCATCGGCGAAATTTTGTGAGCGATTTTTTCTAAAAAATTATTTTTGCCAATTTTTAGCGGAATAAACAACGCTAAAATCACTCCCGCTAAAGTGGCGTGGAGCCCTGATTTCAATATCATCAACCACAACATTAATCCGAGCAAAATATAAATAGAAATCTTTGTCGAATTGCGTGAATTTAAAATCATCAAACCAGCAATCGCTAGACAAGAATAGCCCAAATAAAAAATTTCAATATTTTGTGAATAAAAAATGGCGATAATTAAAATGGCGATCAAATCATCAATCACCGCGAGCGCCACGATAAAAATTTTTAAAGAATCGGAAAAAGTTTTGCCGAAAAGCGTTATAAAACCATAAGCGAAAGCAATGTCGGTGGCACAAGGAATCGCTAATCCACGCATATTTTCTGGAATATTTTGATTAAAATATGCAAAAAATAACATCGGGACAACAACTCCTCCGACCGCACAAATCAATGGTAAAGCCATTTTTTTCTTGGAAGAAAGTTCGCCGATTAAAATTTCTGATTTTAATTCGAGTCCAATTAAAAAAAAGAAAATCGCCATTAAAAAATCATTAATCCAATCGCGTAAAGTCAAGGCTTTGTATAATCCAAACCATTTTAAATCTAAATCAATATTTTGATTAAAAAAATCATTATAAATTATAAAATTTTTTGAATTAGAAATAATTAAAGCACAAAAAGTGACAAAAATTAGCGTTAAACCAACCGCCATTTGCGATTGAAAAAAACTTTTTAATAAGTTTTTTTTAAAAATTTTTTTCATGAATTTTTTATGTTAAAAAGAAAAATTATCACCGAGATAAACCTTACGCACATCATCATTATCAATGATTTCTTGACGATTGCCGGCAAATAAAATTTTACCATCATAAACTATGTAAGCTCGATCAACAATCGACAAGGTTTCGCGAACATTGTGATCGGTAATTAACACTCCAATGCCACGATCTTTGAGATGAGAAACCATGGCGCGAATATCATTAACCGCAATCGGATCAACGCCGGCGAAGGGCTCATCGAGAAGAATAAAAGTTGGATCACTCGCCAAAGCGCGAGCGATTTCAGTGCGTCTTCTTTCGCCACCCGACAACGCTAAGGCGTGCGATTTACGAATATGCGTAATCGAAAATTCTTCCAATAATTTTTCTAATTTTTCTTGTCGTTTATTTTTATTAGGCTCAACAATTTCAAGCACCGCCATAATATTTTCTTCGACATTCATGCCTCGAAAAATCGATGCCTCTTGCGGTAAATAGCCAATTCCGAGCTTGGCTCTTTGGTGAATTGCCAATTTTGTAATATCGATTTGATCAAGAAAAATATTGCCACTATTGGCGCCAATCAAACCGACAATCATGTAAAAAGTTGTGGTTTTGCCGGCACCGTTAGGACCAAGTAGGCCAACGACTTCGCCCTGTTTTATATCAATCGAAATATCGCGAATTACCAATTTATCGCCATATGATTTTGAAATATTTTTTACAAATAAAGTTTTTTTTATCATTATTTTTTAAAATGTTTTTTTTGTTCTTGGATGTCATCACCAATTATCACGGTGACGCGATCATCAATGCTTTTCGCGTTATTTTTATCAATTATATTATTGGTTCTTTGCCCAATAAAATTGCCTTTTTTGGTTTTTAAATCATAAATAAATTTATCACCATTTAAAATCGAAGTGCCATTATTTACAATGACATTTTTTTCGAGAATAAAAATATTTTTATCGGGATAAAAGTTGGCTAAATCAGAGCTCGCGACGAATTCATCATTGAACATTTTAACATTGCCGAAAGCCTTAATTTCTTTAATATTTGAATTGTTTTTTGAAGCGTTTTTATTACTTACTTTATCAAGATAAAATACTTCCATTTTATTGGCGAGAAGCGAAGTGTCCTCCCTTTCAACCACAACATTGTCAATAAAATCAATTTTTTGAGATTTTTGCTTGATATCAATGATGTCAGATCTTATTCTAGTTTGATAATTTTTGACTTTTCGTGGGTTTTTTTGGGCACTCGCATCAAGATTAACAAACAAACAAATTATTAAAATTGATATAAAAAAAATGTATAGTTTTTCTAAAAATAAAAACATTATTTTGTTGCTTGCGATTACATTAATTGTGGTTTTTTGTGGTCAGTCTTTTGCAAAAAAAACTAAAAAAATTACCAAATTTGACCCCGCCGAATTTAATACAAATTTCAAAAACTACAATCAAAAAATTACTATTCTCAATAATTATAATCAAAATATTGCTGAATTCATGATCGCGGTCGCTGACACTCAAGAAAAACAAGGCTACGGTTTGATGAACCTAGATTCACTTCCCGAAAATCTCGGAATGATTTTTTTAAAAGAAAATCCGCAACAAATTTTTATGTGGATGAAAGATACAAAAATCCCGCTGGATATGATTTTTTTCGATCAAAATTTTACAATTAATTATATCGAAAAAAATACCAAACCATTTTCTCTCGACACCATAACTTCTGAAAAAAATTCTATGGGAGTCCTTGAAATTAATGGTGGCATCGCTGATAAATTAAAAATCAAAGAAGGTTATAAGATTTTAATTACAAAATAATTATGAAAAAATTTATTATCACCGAAAAACTTTGCGACAACTTAAAAAATCACAAATTTTTATGGCTAAATTTTATCAAAAATTCGCAAAAAAATGATGATAAAATTTCAAAAATTGTTGAAGA
>CAJBXX010000296.1 GCA_903959715.1 uncultured Alphaproteobacteria bacterium
AAATAATAATCATGAATTATTGCGAATATTTATAAATATTTAAGAAAATAAAAAACCCGCCGAGAAGTTTTTCTCGGCGGGCTTATTGCAGTAGAGATTATCACTTGGATAAACCCCTCATCTTTCCAAAAAAGAAGATGTGAAAGCTATCTTAATTTAATAAATTGCGAATAAATGCAATTTATTTTACAAGATAGCAGTTGTTATCTTAAGTTAAAGAAGTAACTATCGATAACGTAACTACAACGGCTAAAGGAATAAAAATCATAGTTTCGATATTTGACAGTTAAAGACGAGAAGCCTATCAACAAGCCAAATTATAAATAATTTGGTAAGTGAAGACCCCTTAAAAAACTACGAAAAAATTTTTACAAATTTCTTCGCAACCCAACCTCAATCTTTTCAATTTCTTGATTAGACAAAGGTATGAGTCCGTTTTGCAGAAGATAACCCTCATTGCCGAGAGTATTTTTACTAACAATTTCTGCGATAAATTCTTTCATTCCCTCAATTAAATTGAGATGCTCTTTTTTATAATAAATATAAAGTGGACGAGAAATTTTATAAGCCCCTGAAACAATGCTTTCTAAGGATGGCATTGAATTATTTATCAATGAAGATTGAATTGAATTTTGATTTTCTTGAAGAAAACTAAAGCCAAAAATTCCGAGCGCGTCTTTATCATTTTTAAGTTTTTGCACAATCAAATTATCGTTTTCACCCGCTTCAATAAAGACTCCATCCGATCTAATAATTTGACATTTTTTATGACGGATTTTTTCGTCGGAATAATTTTTTATGAAAATTGGATTTTTTACACAAACATCGAGCATAACCAACTCAACAAAAGCATCGCGAGTCCCAGAGGTTGAAGGCGGTCCATAAATTGCAATTTTGACATTTGGAAGATTTTTATCAATTTCGTGCCAATTTTTATAAAAATTACTGACCAATTGGTTTTTATTATTTGGGATTTTTTCGGATAAAGCTAAAAAGATTTGTTCTTTGGTTAAATTATATTTTTGCCCACTTAAAGAATTTGCAAGAACTATGCCGTCGTAACCCAGTTTTATTTCACCAACATTAATGCCATTTTTTGTACATTTTTCTTTTTCACTATCTTTAATTTTTCGCGAAGCATTAACGAAATCTGGGAAACCGTAGCCAACTCCCGAACAAAACAATTTAAAGCCTCCGCCCGTACCCGTTGCCTCAACTATTGGAGTTTTAAATTTGGTTTCTCTGCCAAATGTTTCAGAAATTGTCGCAACAAAGGGATAAACCGTTGAAGAACCAACGATTTGAATGTGAGAACGATGCGAAGATTTAAATAAATTATTTAAAGAAGTTGCACCAAACGCCAAATTAGGCAATAAAGATAGCAAAAAAAATATTTTTAACACAACCGTTTAAGTTTAGATTAAAGAAATTAATGGTTTAACGGTTTTGTTAAGAAGCACTTTTTGAGCGCTAAAAAATCTTTCATCATTTTTTTCAATTTAAAAAAAAAGTCAAGACAATAGATTTAAAAATATTTTTAGATAAAAAGCGGTTGCTTCAAAAGAATTTTATTTTTATTGTTTACCGCGTAAAATAAAATTTCTTTAAAAAAATGCTTAGAGATCACCATAAAAAAACAATAATAAATAAA
>CAJBXX010000297.1 GCA_903959715.1 uncultured Alphaproteobacteria bacterium
CGGTCTCATAATCCAACAACATGGATGAAATATAGCGTTGTTTGGTATTCACAAATTATCACCCAAAAACTTGGTGAGAAAAAATTCAGCTCTTACATCAAAAAATTTAATTACGGAAATCAGAATGTTTCTGGTGATGAAGGGAAAAATAACGGACTCACAGAATCTTGGCTTGGCAGCTCTTTGCAAATTTCACCTGAGGAGCAAGTTCAGTTTTTGCAAAAATTACTCGATGATAAACTTCCCGTCAGCGCTAAAGCTCACGAGATGACAAGAAATATCTTGTTTACTGAAGAATTGCCTGACGATTGGAAGCTTTACGGCAAAACCGGTTCTTGCGATTCTTCGAATAAACATAAGCAAACTGGCTGGTTTGTTGGCTTTCTTCAAAAAGAAAAACGCCAAATTATTTTTGCTAATTATCTCGAAGATGAAGAAAGGCTAGATTACTCCGGAGGCAAGTTGGCAAAAGAGCAAGTACGCAAAAAATTGATGGAACTGACCAAACAAAAAATTAAGGGAAAAAATGAACTCTAAAAACAATTTTGTCATATTATGAAAATAGCAATTCTAACTTTTGAAGGATTTAATGAATTAGATTCTTTTATAGCACTCGGAATTTTAAATCGTATGCGCAGTAAAGGATGGAGTGCTGAAATAACGAGCTCATCACCTCATATCACTTCGATGAATGGTGTGAAAATTCAAGCTCAGCAGCCTCTAGAATTTGCTAATAATGCTGATGTAATTTTGTTTGGCAGTGGTATCAAAACTCGTGAAATTGCTGATGATTCAAAATTATTATCTTCTCTACATCTAGATCCTTCGCGTCAACTAATTGGTGCTCAATGTTCAGGAACATTGTTAATGGCAAAAAAGGGATTGATAGGCACTCTGCCAGCCTGCACCGACCTTACTACAAAGCCTTGGGTGCAAGAAGCAGGAATTAATGTAATCGATGCACCATTTTACGCTAAGGATAATTTAGCAACTGCGGGAGGATGTATGTCCTCTCAATATCTAGCAGCTTGGGTAATAACAAAACTTGCTGGGGAAGAGGAGGCAAAAGAAGTAATTTATTATGTTGCTCCTGTCGGACAAAAAGAGGATTATGTTGAGCGCATTATGAGCGTTGTAAAACCTTTTTTATGAAGATATTATAAGTCCAAAATTGCCACCACATTAATTGTTTTAAAAAAATCTGAAGGAGAAAAATGAATTCTAAAAATAATATTTTACTTGGTCTTGACGCTGATAATAAAAAGTTATTCGTCGAAAATAATGATTATAGACACATCATGTTAATCGCTCCGCATGGCTCTGGCAAAGGGGTTTGCTTCGTAATTCCAAGTCTTTTGGCTTTTGAAGAATCTGCCATTGTTCATGATATTAAAATGGAAAATTATGAACTCACTAGTGGTTATAGAGCTTCTATCGGGCATAAGATTTTTATGTGGAATCCGCTTGGCGAAAAAAACAAAACCAATCGATATAATCCGCTGGATTTTATTAGTGCTGATCCGACAAAAATTATTGACGATGTTCAAAAAATTGCCCATCTTTTGATTAAAGATTGCAGTGATTATTCAGCTCAAGCTAAGAATTTATTTACCTCTCTTGTTCTCTATCTTGTCGCCAACGCCGCCAAAACTAAATCATTTGGCGAGATTGCCAGAATGCTTGTCAGTGATTTAATTGCCGAATTATCTGATGCACTTCCGAAATTAAAAAATGATCTTCATCCATTTGCGAGTAGCCAAATTAAGTCTTTTTTGTCAAAAGATAAGCATGAACAAAATTCTATTATTCGGGTTTTAAGCAGCTATTTATCGCCGTGGAATAATCCTTTGATAGATTATGCAACTTCCAAATCAGATTTTGATATTGCTGATTTTAAGAAAAATAAAACCACACTTTATGTTGGGGTGAATCCTGCTGA
>CAJBXX010000298.1 GCA_903959715.1 uncultured Alphaproteobacteria bacterium
ATAATTAAAAATTTTTTAATTTAAAATCTTAAATAAATTCATATGAAAAAATTAATTCTTTTATCGGCAATTTTTTCTTTATTGACCACAAAAGTAATGGCGCAAGAAAGCGTTCCTAACTCTACAGGATCAACAACTCCACCATCTCAAGAATCATCAAATTCTACACAAACTAAAAAAGAAAAAAGAGAGCAAAGATACGAAAAAGCCTCGCCTGAACAAAAAGCAAAAATGGATCAGCGTCGCGAAGAAAATAAAGGTCTTTCGAAAGAGGAAAAAAATAAAAAACGCGAAGAAAATAGAGGCGAATCTCAAGGTAAAAAAGATTCTTCGGGCAATGAGGCTGGTTATAAAAACCAACCCTATGGAAACGGCGACGGCAGAGGAATGGGTGGCAATGGACGCTACGCAAATGCATCTCCCGAGCAAAAAGTGAGAATGGATCAACATCGTGAAATGATGAAAAATTTATCGCCAGAAAAAAAAGAATTAGTTAAAAAAGAAATGGATCGTCATCGTGCGGAAATGAAAAACATCACGGGTGTTGATTTGCCAATGCCAATGAATCCAAATGGACCAAGCAATAAATAAAATTAATCTTAAAATGAAAAAAATAATTATTCTTTTAGTTTTTTTTGTAAGTTCTCAAGCTTTGGCTCAAGTCGCAAATCAGGACAATCAAGTCAGCAACGCCAACAACATTGGGGCTCCTGCTCGGGGATCCAATGTTGTTGGAGTTGCTCCGGTGCAACCTGAAATAGATTCCAAGCGGACTTCGGAAGAAAAAGCTGTGATTAAAAAAAACCTCGCTGAACAAAAAGATTTTGAAGTTTCGTTAAAAAAATTAACCCCAGCAGAGCAAAAACAATTTCAAATTATCAATCAAGATTTTAGCTCTAAAATGATTGAATATGAAAAAAATATAAATGAATTTCTTTCAAAGGTATCGAAGATTAAAAGCTTAGTTGCCATTGATGGATTTTCTGACAAAAAAAATCTTGCTTCCGCCAGATCTGACTCGAAGGAAATGCAGAATTTTTATCAACAACAAAATGCCGAATATCAAAAACTTTCTCCAGATACAAAAAAGTTAATAAAACAAGAATTTATAAAATATCGTAAAAATGTTAATGCTCTTGAAAAGAAGCGTCGCCAAGAGTTTAAAGTTTTATTTAAAAAAGATTTTGGAATTTTTAAAGAAAATGACCTGATGCCGAAATAGATGCGATTAGCAAACTATAATTTACTTTTTGTTTAATTTTTGACCTGTTTAGTTATCTCCTTGCCCTGCTTTATTGTTTTGTTAATTGGATTTGAGATTTCGGAAGGAATTCTTTTCATCACAGCGTTAGCACCTTTTTTTAAATAGGGAAGAGTCAAGATAATAATCACAATAAAAACTATAATCCTAAGCAAAAACATAATTTGTAAATTGACATTTAATATACTTTAAAGAAAATTTTCTAAAAAAAAAGTTTAACTAAAAAATCTAAATTTACAAATTAATTATTCATGAACATTATCAAATCAATTAGATCGTTGCAAATTATTGACTCTCGTGGCTATCCCACAATTGAAGCTGTGGTTGAGCTTGAAAATGGTGCAATTGGTTCTTGTGCGGTTCCGTCTGGGGCTTCTACTGGCAAGTTAGAAGCTTGCGAACTTCGCGATGGCGATGCAAAAAAATATTTAGGAAAATCTGTTTTAAATGCAGTGGAAAATGTTAATTCAATCATCGCTTCAAAGCTTCGTGGAATTGACGCCACAAATCAACAAAAAATCGATGAAATTTTGATTGATCTCGATGGTACTAAAAATAAATCCAAACTCGGAGCCAATGCCATTTTGGCGGTTTCATTGGCCTGTGCTCGAGCCTGTGCAAATAGTGTTAGAAAGCCTTTTTTTGAATATTTAGGAAATTCACACGGAAATTTAATGCCCGTGCCAATGATGAATATAATCAATGGGGGTAAGCATGCTGACAATAAAATTGATATTCAAGAATTTATGATTGCACCCGTCGGTGCCACAACAATTGAAGATGCGATTCGCGCCGGTGCCGAGATATTTCATCACCTAAAATCAATTCTTAAAAAACAAGGCTTCAACACCAATGTTGGCGATGAGGGAGGCTTTGCACCAAATTTAGATTCCGCAAATCAAGCCCTTGATTTTATTGCTCAAGCGACAATTCAAGCGGGATATAATTTGGGCTCCGATATTATGCTCGCTCTCGATTGCGCCTCTTCAGAATTTTATGAAAATGGTATTTATAATTTGGCTGGCGAAGGCAAGAAGCTCAACAATTCTCAAATCATTGAATATTATGAAAAGTTAGTAAATTCCTATCCAATTTTTTCAATCGAAGATCCGCTTGCCGAAGATGATTTTGCTGGCTGGAAAGAAATTACTAAAATTTTGGGCGAAAAAATTCAAATCGTTGGCGATGATTTATTTGTTACCAATCCTAAAATTTTGGAAAATGGTATTAAAGAAAAAATGGCAAATGCGGTTTTGGTTAAAGTCAATCAAATCGGCACTTTAAGCGAAACTTTGCAAACAATTAATATCGCCAAAAATGCTGGTTATAACAATATAATTTCGCATCGTTCGGGCGAAACTGAGGATGCCATAATTTCTCATATTGCGGTCGCAACCAATGCGGGACAAATTAAAACCGGCTCGCTTTGTCGCTCCGATCGCACGGCTAAATATAACGAACTTTTGCGAATTTCTAATTATCTCGGAAGCCAAGCCAGATATGCCGGAAAGTCAATTTTAAAAAAGTAAAATGAGCAGAATTTCTTATTTAAATGGCGAATTTTTGCCTCACGAAAAATGTTTTGTTCACATTGAAGATCGCGGTTTTCAATTCGCCGATGGCGCTTATGAAGTTACGCTTTTTGAAAATGGCAAATTAGTTGACGGAGATCTTCATCTTCAGCGTTTAATGCGAAGCCTTAATGAGTTAAACATTGAACATAATTTTACTCTCGAAGAATTAACTAAAATTCAACTCGAATTATTTGCAAAAAACAATTTTTCGACTTCAGCTTTTTGTTATTTACAAATTACCCGAGGCTTTTCTAATCGTATGCCGTCATGTCCAAAAGGCTTAAAAAATACTATTGTTGCCACGGTTTCTGCGAAAAAAATTATTAGCACCGAAGAATTTGAAAATGGTTACAAGGTGATGACTCACGACGATATTCGTTGGCACAGATGTGATATAAAAACTGTTAATCTTTTGGCGTCAACTTTGGTCAATCAAAAAGCTAAGGATGCTGGTTTTGATGATGCGATTTTTGTGCGAGACGGCATTGTTACCGAGGCGACTTACGCTAATGTTTTTATAATTGATGATAAAAAAAATTTAATTACTCACCCCGCCAACAATAATATTTTACAAGGCATTACGCGTAATCGCTTAATAAAAATTGCTCAAAAAAATAATATTAATGTTATTGAAAAAACTTTTGGAATTGAAGAGATGATGAAATCTTGCGAAGTTTTTTTAACTAGCTCAACCTTGATAATTCGCCCTGTTTTTCAAATTAATGGACAAGAAATTCTTGGCAGAAAAAATGCTTCAAATCCTTCTTTTTCTAAGATTCTAAGTGATCATTATAAAGAATTTATTTTGTCTTCAGGTCAACACTAATTGTGATTTCTAAATCGCCATCATCAAGTTGATTGATAAAAATTTTTGCCGAAGAATTTGTATTTTTTTGTGTTAAAATTTTAATATTTTCTGCCAAAACTTGATTTTTTATATAGCTCTCAAAACTTAGAGCCACTTCAAGAATCCTCGGATTCGATGAAAAAATTTCTAGATTAATGTGATTGGTTATTTCAAGATTGGCATCTTTACGATTTTGTTGAATTGCACGCACAATATCGCGAGCGATACCTTCATCCTCAAGCTCTTTGGTGATTTCAATCGCCAATAAAACTAAATAATCATTGCTTGGTAAGGGCATAATTGCCGATTTTTTTTCATCAATATTTTTGGTGGTAAGTTTTAATTCAAAATCATCGTCGATAAGTTCTACGCCCGCGATTTTAATGGTTTTATCGTTAATTTTTTGCCAATCTCCCTCTTTGATAGCATTGGTGATTTCTTTAATTTTTGCGCCAAATTTGGCACCAATTTTTTTAAAATTAATTTGTAATTTATTTTCGGCGAATTGCGAAATTTCTTCAACGATTTTAATTTCTTTGACATTAACCTCTTCGGCAATAATTTCACTAAAAGGCAAAATTTTTTGAGCGTCTTTGCCAATGATTGTAAGGCTTTGAAGCGGTAAGCGGACGCGTAAATTTTTATTATCACGAATTGCTAAAGCTGTTGAACAAATCGAACGCACCAAATCCATGCTGTTAATTAATTGCGATTCAGAATCGATAAAATCAACATCAGGAAAATCTTGTAAATGAATAGAAATTGAACGATCAATCATGCTAATTCTCCAATAATATAAACGGTTTCAAGGTTTTGCTCTAAAATATTTTTTATTTCCAAAACATCATTTTTATTGACTACTAAAACCATGCCAATTCCGCAGTTAAAAGTGCGATACATTTCTTGATCCTCAACTTTTCCAAGTTTTTGTAAAAAATTAAAAATCTCAGGTTTTTGCCAAGAATCATAATCAATTTTTGCTTCAACATTTGGCGACAAAACTCGTGGTAAATTTTCAACCAAGCCACCACCCGTAATGTGAGCCAATGCTTTTACTTTTGAAGTTTTTAATGCCGATAAACATGATTTTACATAAATTTTTGTTGGCGTTAATAATTCGGCACCGAGAGTTTTTTGGGAATTAAATTGGCTAAAAAAATTCAAAGAATTTTGTTGTAAAATATAGCGTGCAAGTGAGTAGCCATTCGAGTGTAATCCGCTTGAGGCAAGACCTAAAAGCACATCACCCTTAGAAGTTGTTTTTGGTAAAATTGCGGTGCGTTCAACGGCACCAACGGCAAAACCCGCTAAATCATAATCGCCTTCTTGGTACATTCCGGGCATTTCGGCGGTTTCGCCACCAATCAAAGCACAGCCAGCAAGCTTACAACCATCAGCAATTCCTTTGATTACTTCTGAAGCAACTTCAACTTCAAGTTTTGAACAAGCAAAGTAATCAAGAAAAAAAAGTGGCTCCGCGCCCTGCACTATCAAGTCGTTGACCGACATGGCAACTAAATCAATGCCAATTGAATTGTGAATTTTGGTTTCAATGGCGACTTTGAGTTTAGTGCCTACGCCATCAGTGGACGAAACTAAAACCGGGTCACGAAAATTGCATTTTTTTAAATCAAAAAGCGCTCCAAATCCTCCCAAATCAGAATCGGCTCCAAGCCTTGATGTTGCTTTGGCAAAAGGCTTTATTTTGCGAATTAATTCATTGCCGGCATCGATATCGACGCCTGATTTTTTATAATTTGAAGACATTTTTAAAAATATTAGTAAAAATTAAGTATAAATAGTAAATCTTTGATTGCTAAAAATAATTTAAACAAATATTTTTGAAACAAATATTTTTAAAAAAAAATTATATCGGCATGTTAAAATTTATCCAAGCTTTAATTTTTCTTATATTTTTCGGCTCAAATTCTTCTTTAGCACAAGATTTTGAGGGTAACATATATTTGATTGAATCCATATCTTCAAAAGCCACTTCAAAGAGCCCGAGCGAATCAAAGAAAATAGTTTACAGCAATGCTCGAAGAGACGCTTTCATGATGCTATTGACTCGATTAAAAGTTCCAGTCGCCACCTCTGATAGCGTTAATGATAATGAAATAGCCGAAATGATTAGATCTGAACAAATTGTTGATGAAAAAATCGCCGGAAATTTTTATTCGGCAACTTTTAATATAATTTTTGCTAAAGATTTCGTTGAGCATATTTTGGCAAAAAAAACCGATAGTACAAAAATTAATTCAACCGAAAAAATAGAAAAAAATTCTGAAAAAATTACCTTGATTCCAGTCAAAATTGCAAAAATAAGACCTCTAATTTGGGAACAAGAAAATGATTGGAGAGTAATGCTTGGAAGGGTTATAGTTAAAAACAATTTACAAAAAAACTTTATAATTCCCGAGGCAAATGTTGAAAATATAACGACAATAAACTCTCAAAATATTAAAAATATTTCTTTTCTCGATATTGAAAAAACACTTATCGCCAATGGCTCCGAAGCTGGATATCTGTTATTTTTTAATGTCGATGAAATTGAAAATAAAGTTTTAATCGAGGTCGTTTATTTGCGTAAACTTCTAAAAAGACAATTTCGTTTGAGTTTTATAAATGTTGATCGTTTATCTTATAACGATCTTTTAATTAAGGTTGCGGAAAAAACACTCGAATATATCAGCAATAACGCGATTGGAAGCGATAATATTCTTGATAAGAATACAATCAAAATTCATGTAAACATAAACACATTGGAAGATTGGCTGAATGTTAAAAAAACTATCGATAACAGTAATATAATCGAGGATGTTGTAGTGAACTCAATTTCACGCGATAAAGTAAAATTGAGTGCAAATTATAATAACACTAAAATCTCAATCGAGGATGCCTTTAAAGCCATTGGAATCAATATTTCCAAGCAGGCTCAAGGATTTTATGAAATCAATAATATTTACAATGAAAATTAAAGATAAAATTCTTTTGTTATTTGGACTTCTTGTAATTTTTTCTTTTTTTATTTATAATGTTCGATTGTTCATCGCACCCTTTGTTTTATCGATGATGATGTCCTACTTGTTAAATCCCGTGGTAGAATTTTTGATTAAAAAGTTTAAATATTCAAGGGTGCTCGCGGTTTCACTTGTTCTTGGCGTTTTCTTGATTTTATTTACTATTTTTTGTTCGCTGTTTTTTCCGTTCATGTATAATCAGGCCATTGTTCTAATTAATTCAATTCCTGGTTATCTTGAATATTTTGCCGATAATTTCTATCCAAATATTATTAATTTCTTTGCAAAACTTAATATCGAAATTGAGCATAATTTTTTTGATTTAATCGGAAATAATGAATTTTTTAAAACTCATGAAGGATCTTTTGAAAAAATTATTGTTAATATTGTCGGTTCGACGGCATTTTTAATTAATATTGTGTCAATAATTTTTATCATGCCAATTTTAATTTTCTATTTACTAAAAGATTGGAAAGTAATAATTAATAAAATCGATTTAATTTTTCCAGAAAAATATGCGGATCAAATTAAAAAAATCTTGGCGTTAGTTGATAAATCTATATCGGGATTCATTCGCGGACAAATAAATGTATGCATAATTTTAGCTCTATATTACGGAATTTTGTTAGGATTACTCGATTTAAATAATGGTATTTTTATTGGAATTTTAACAGGAATTTTGTCTTTCGTGCCATATATTGGCTATGGCATAGGAATAACCATAGCAATGGTGGTTTCAATTTTTCAATGGGGGTTAAATTGGTCTGATATTGGGGCGGTTCTCATTGTTTATATTATCGGTCAGATAATAGAATCAAATTTTTTAGTGCCCAATTTGATTGGAAAAAAAATCAATGTCCACCCATTTTGGATGATTCTTGGAATTTTCTTTTTTGGTTCCGTATTTGGATTTATCGGAATCTTGCTCTCAGTTCCATTAACAGCAATTTCTATAACTTTAATTCGCTATATCTTTAACAGCAATTATAAGAAAATATAAAATGCTTAACGATTTATTTAAAAGAAACGGCGTTAAAAATTTTAATCAAAATATTTCCGTAGATGATTTTTTGGATGATGATATAAAAATTGAGATTGAAAGAAATCAAATTGCACCAGATGAGCCCGAGGTTTTGCAAAATATTGATTCAAATTGCTTGATGAGGGATTATAAGGATATAAAGATTTTATCGATGAACCCGCAAATCAAAGAAAAAATTATTGATCTTATTAAAAAATCAAAAGAAGATTTGCAAAAACTTGATCGAATTTTAAATAATTTTTAATTGATAAATTAAGATTTATTTTTTCTTGAAATGCCCGTCAATGCACGCCCCATCTTCAACCGAAAGAATATCATATTCTATTTCGCCAGTAACCCTAGCTTTGCTAGCGATACTAATATTTTTGGCCTTGATTGTTCCTTCGAATTTACCGCGAATGCTAAAGTTTTCTGCGAAAATTGTGCCGTTAATCGAGCCTTCTTCGCGTAAAATTACAGAATTTCCATTGATAGTTCCGTTAATATTTCCTTCTATTTCAATTACTCCAGCACTAAAGATTTCCCCTTGAATTTTTAAGTCGCGAGATATGATGGTTGGGGTTGATTTAAAGTTTGTTAAAGCGTCGAGTTTTTTTGACAATATTTCTCCATTAGATGAATCTTTGAGTGTAACTTGGTTAATTTTTGCACGAATATTGTTAGATATTGACATGTTTGATTGCGTTGTCGTTAGTAATTAAAGTATCGCCCGCTTCTAGGAATTTTTTTGGATTAAGCGGAACATTTCTGTAGCGAACTTCATAATGCAAATGATCTCCCGTACTTCTGCCCGTACTTCCCTGAAGACCTATAATCTTTCCTTGTTTTATTCTTTCCCCCTCGGCAACTTTGATTTTAGAAAGATGTCCGTAACGAGTTGTGACGCCATAGCCGTGATCGATAACGACAGCATTGCCATAATCGCTAAACCACCTTGCGAGAATAACTTTCCCCGCTGAAGGGCTTATTATTTTTTCTCTTTTTGAGCCTACAAAATCGAGACCGCGATGCGGAGTGTGCCTGTTGGTCATGGGATCAATTCGATGACCAAAGCCACTTGAAATGTAATAATTTTTCATTGGACGCGACAAAGGAAGTGCCTTGGTTAATTTTTCTAATACGATTAAATATTCGACTTCATTATTGAACTTTGCTTGTTCAATTTGTCTTTCGATAAACTCTGGATCAGAAAGTTTTTTTTGTGATAATGCCAATTCAAGCTCGTTGTCAATTTCATCATTTTCAGGACCGCCTTTCGGTAATGATTTAATTCTAGATTTTTCATTTAGTGAATATTCTTTAATGTTTTGGGATTTGATTTTTTCAATGTCAACTTTTGGTTTTTTGATATTTAATCCAGTTCTTAAAATTGCGTTTTCAATTTTTTTTATTCTATCGGAACTTATTTCAACGAAAGAATTGAGATGCTGATGAGAATTTTTTATTTCATTAAGCGTATGCTTATCTTTTTTGGTTAAATTTTCTTCATCTAGATTTTTCGGGGCGATAAATTTTTCTTCACTGCTGTTAACATTTTGAACCGATCCAGTTATTGTTAATATGTATTTATTAACTTTTTTAAGCTTTTCGTTTACGATATCAAATTCATCAGCAAAATATGAGTTTGCAACCTTTAATTTGTTGATTTCAGCGGTTTTTGAATTAATTATTTGATCATAATTTAAAGATTGAATAAATAAATTTATCACCCAAGCGATAAAAATATAACAAAAAGCTTGAGAGAATGGGCCAAAGGTAATGCTACGAATTTTTTGATTCGTTACAAACATGATTGTTCTTTTGGTAAAAATTAATTTAATCAAACGCGATAAGGCTTTCGCGACGCCAATTAACAATGGTTCGATTATAATTTTAAGCTTTCTTTTTAGTATAAAATTCTTCATTAATTAGTTTTGTTTGTTGCGATTTTAAATAAAATCTTTAATCAAATTGAGTGTTTCAAATAGCCAAACTTCACATCTTTTATCTCTAACAATTTTTCTTTTGAATAATCAGGATATTAATATTAACAAAAAATGTCAACATTATTTAATTAGCGTTGTTCAAAAAGTGCATTTTGACCTTTGCTAAGAAATGTTTTTCTTTTAAATCAATGCTATTGACAAAATTTTTCAAAATTTTTAATATTCATAAATCAAATAAATTAATTACTTATAAAAAACACAATGTCAGTAGCTAAAACACAAAAAGCTCCGCTAGAGGGCTTTCATCCAAAGCAACATTTGATAAATGTTGTTATGACCGACGGCACAAAATTTCAAGCTCTAACATCTTGGGGCAAAGAAGGCTCAACCCTTACTCTTGATGTCGATCCAAAAAATCATCCAGCGTGGCAAGATAACAAAAATCAAGGATTCATCAACTCTAACAATGAAAGAGTTAACAGATTCAAAAACAAATTTGATTTCGGGTTTTAAAAATCGAGGTAGGCTTGAGATCAATCCTCTGTTTATCCGGCTGGAGTCAAAATTACAAATCCTTGGAGCAATCTTTTTGCGAAGATATTGTTAAAAATTTCAAAATTTCTTCGCTTGATTATTCTCAATTCAACGGATTTACAGATCTAAAAAATTCTTTAAAAATTCCTGCTAACCCAGAAATAATAATCGGCTGGAGCCTTGGCGGGCAAATAGCGCTCAGATTAATTCAAGATAAAATTTTCAATCCAAAATTACTAGTTTTATTGGCTTCGCCTTTTCAAATGGTAAAAGATTCAAGAATTAGCGCTGGCATGTCGTTAGAAACTTACAATAATTTTTTCAATAATTTGTCCAAAACTCCGAATGCAACTTTGAAAAAATTTTCTATTTTGTCGATTATGAACGATAAAAACAAAGCGGAAATCATTAATAATCTAGAAATTAACGAAGAAAATCATCAAAAATTATTAATTTGGCTTAAGGAATTAAAAGATTTTTCATGCTTTGATCTTGATTTTAGCGATATACCGTCAACCCTTTTCTACATTGGTGCCGGAGATATGGTGGTGCATAATTCTCAATCAAAATATTTTGCCGAAAAAATAAAAGATTTTGAGTTGCATATTTTCAATAATTGCGGGCACGCACCACATTTAAATAACAAAGAATTATTTAATATTATTTTGTTAAAAAAAATCGAATCTTTGATTAAATTAAACTTAATTAAATTTGCTGACGCAAATTTAGCTTAATATTGAACCACATTAAATTTGCTGACGCAAATTTAGCTTAATATTGAAC
>CAJBXX010000299.1 GCA_903959715.1 uncultured Alphaproteobacteria bacterium
CTGTAACGATTGCATGAAATCTTGTATTTATCAAAAACAAGACGCGGTCGATATTCCACAAATTGAATCGCGCGTTTTGAAAGATATTTTAAATTTACCTTTTGGCTTTGAGATCTACTCTCTGTTGACCAAATGGAATCCGCTAAATATTAAAAATCCGTTGCCAAAAAAGCCAACTGGCAAAAAAATTTTAGTGTGCGGGCTTGGGCCGGCGGGCTATACTTTGTCGCATTATTTATCGAATTGCGGGCATGAGGTTGTAGCGATTGATGGCTTAAAGATTGAGCCCTTAAATGCAAAAATTTCGGGCATTGACGCCAATCACAATCGAGTTGAATTTGAACCGATTGAAAATATTAATGAAATTTATGAACCGCTTTCAAGTCGCTTAATTGCTGGGTTCGGAGGTGTTGCCGAATATGGCATCACCGCTCGATTTGATAAAAATTATTTAAAAATAATTCGTCTTTTACTTGAGCGAAAAAATAATTTTTCCATGTATGGCGGAATCCGTTTTGGTTCTTCAATTACTGATAAAATTGCTTTTGAAGAATATGGTTTTGACCATGTGGCTCTTTGTGTTGGGGCAGGGCGTCCGCAATTTTTAGACATGAAAAATAATTTTGCCAAGGGTGTGCGTTTGGCTTCGGATTTTTTGATGGCGTTGCAATTAACGGGTGCTTATCAAAAAAATCTTTTTACTAATTTGCAAATTCGAGCGCCGATAATAGTTATTGGCGGGGGCTTGACTGCTGTTGATTCGGCGACTGAAGCCCAAGCTTATTATAAAATTCAAGTTGAAAAATTTGCGGAAAAATTACAAAAATTTGTTGATTTAAAAATTGAAGATGATTTTTTTAAAAGCCTTAGTGATGAAGAGCGAGTAATTGCTGAAGAATTTATTAATGATGCTAAAAAATTTAAAAATGATAAAAATTTTTCCCAAAAAGCCAAAATTTTATATCGTAAAAAAATGATCGATTCACCAGCATATCGTTTGAATCATCAAGAATTAAAAAATGGCTTGGAAGAGGGCGTTGAATTTTTGGAAAATCACGAAATCGCTGAAATTATTGTTGATAAATTTAATCATGTTCGTGCATTGAAAACTAAGGCGGGACAACGAATTGAATGCGGAACTTTATTGATGGCAATTGGCACTATGCCAAATATTTCATTTGTGCTTGAAGATGGTTTGGAATTTAAAAATAATGGCAAATATTTGAGTGAAATTTTTTTGCAAAAATCGGCTTTTGAGATTGAAAATTTACCAAATAAAAAAGCCTTTTCAATCATTGCAAAAATTGATGAAAAATCTAAAAAATCCGTTAGTTTTTTTGGCGATTTGCATCCTAATTTTGAAGGCAATGTCGTGAAAGCTATGGCTAGTGCCAAGAAGGGTTACGAGCAAATTAACGAAGCTTTAAAATTAATAAATTACTCTCCTGAAAATCAAAATAAATATAAAAACTTTCGCGAGGATTTTTCGGTGAATATTTTGCGAGTCGATCGACTTTCTGCGAATGTTGTTGAGATTTATGTGAAATCAAAATTATTGGCAAATCAAACTCAGGTTGGACAGATTTTTCGCTTACATAATTATCATGCTTTAGCCTTAGAGTCAGAAGGGCAAACATTGGCAATGGAAGGTGTGGTGGTGACGGCTTTGGCGATTGATAAAGAGGCGGGAGTGATTAGCGGAATCGTAGTTGAAACTGGTGGTTCTTCAAGTTTGATTAAAAATTTTAAAGCTGGTGAGCCCTGTGTTTTCATGGGTCCAAGTGGCAAGCCAACTGAAATTCCGCAAAATGAAATTGTAGTTTTAGTTGGCGGTGGTCGAGGTAATCAACCTCTTACCGCATTGTCCGAAGCCTTTAAAGCCAATGGTTGCAAGGTTTTATTTTTTGCAGGTTATCGTTATGAAAATTATATTGTGCGATTAGAAAAAATGCAAAAATGTTGTGATGAATTAATTATTTCGGTTGAAGATGAGGTGGCTCAGAGTGGCTATTTTCAAGGTAGCGTAATTGATTCAATCAAAAATTATTTTAGCAAAAATAAAATTAAAATCGATCGAGTTTTTGCAATTGGCAATGATAATTTAATGCATAATGTAGCGCGTTTGCGTCACGAAAATATCGTTGAAGAATTCACCAATGCCAAATATTCAATCACCAGTTTGAACGCTCCGATGCAATGTATGATGAAGGGTGTTTGCGGTCAATGTTTACAAAAAAAGAAAAATATTCGTGGTGAATTTGAATATTTTTATTCTTGTGCTAATCAAGATCAATCAATGGATGAGGTTGATTTTGAGCATCTTCATGCGAGATGCGAACAAAATTCTTTGCTTGAGAAAATTACGAAATTGTGGTTAAAAATATTGGCATCGCAATAATTAATTTACCACGGTTACAGCGCGACGATTTTTATTATGAATTTCGTCGGAATTACCGAAGAATGCTGGACGCTCTTTGCCGTAAGAAACTATCTTAATTCTTGCCTCAGGAACGCCAAGTTGTTTAAGATGTTTTTTTACTGCGAAAGCGCGTTTTTCACCAAGAGCAATGTTATATTCGCGAGTTCCGCGCTCATCACAATGACCTTCGATTGTTACACTGATAGATTCATCGCTTTTTAACCATTGAGCTTGGAGATCTAGCACTTTTTTAGCTTCTTCTTCAATCGAAGAAGAGTTTGAAGAAAAGAAAATTCTATCTTCAACTTCGATTTCTTGATTTTCAGCTTCCGCTTCTTTGTTTAAAGCCTGCGCTTGCTCTTCCGAAACGATGGTTTGATATGGTTGGGAAACCTCATTTTCAATTAGTTCCACTTCATTTTCTGCGGTTTCCTCGCCTTCCATTGCTACATTTGATTGACAAGAAAGTAAAGCAAGTGATAAAATTAAAATTAATAAATTCTTATGCATATAACCTCGTGGTTTGTTAATTTAAATATAAGGAAAAACTAATGGTTGGCATATTTTTGTCAAGAGTTGTGAAGTGCTTTTGAAAAATTAATCAAAAAATGTTTTTTATGGTGGATAAAATAGAAAAACTAGATGACAACAAAATTCCAGAAACACCTTCTTCTACCGTTGGAAGTAGACTTGCATATTATGCACAGCCCGCAAAAAATTTTTTGCAAAATAAACTTGGATTTGGTGCCAATTGGATTATGAATATAGTTGGTGCCGGAGAGGCAAGAACTCTTGATGGCAACACTGAAAAATTTGCAGAAAAAAAACAAAAACTTGAAAATATTAAACATAAATATGAGGGCTTTTCTCTCCAGGGTGGAAACAAATCGGAAAATGACGATGAAAGAAATTTGCTAAATATAAAATCCTTGAAAACTCTTCGTGAAGCTAGCGATGGGCTTGAAGATGCTTTGGAGCTTCGAAGGGGAGGTCGAGCTCCAGATCAGCTTGAAGTCTTAATGGAAGCCTCTTTAAAAGAAGATTTAAAAAAATTTCTTACCTATGAAGAAGAAGAGTTGCGTAAAAAAAATGTTACTTTTATTTCCGCTAATTCTGAAAAAAATGCTAAAGAAATTGATTCTCTTGAGCAAAAAAATATGGATGCGATAAAAAGTAGAATTTTTTTTTCACTTATTTTTTTTGGCATTTTCGAAGCTTTAGAAGTGACTAGTTCGATTTTAGGTAATTTTGGTGGCGAATTTTCCGATTCGATTGGAAGAGTGCTCCGCGATCCCAATTCAATGGGACCTTTTGCCGAAATAAATAAAGCATTTGGCGTTGATAAAATTTTCGAAGGATTATCACAAATTCCAATATTAAATGACATTAATCAGTTTGGAGTGGACGCCCTTTCTACGGAATATACTCAACCATTTGCAGAAATCGCAAACTCTCTGATTAAAAGTGAAGGACTTGATCTCGCTTTAAAGGGTGCAATTTTGGCTTATCAATTATCAAATGAAATTGATTTATATAAAGAATATTCTAAAACTCAAAAAAATATTGGAAATGCAATAAAAGAAATAGAAGGTGGGGTAGAAAAAAATACTGAAATGGTCATTGAAAAAATTGCTGAAAACATTATTGAAAAGCAAGAAAATGCTCGTCTAGATACAATTTATTTAAGAGATTTTTTGAGAAATAAAGATGGTGGCCTTAGGGAAATAAACAAAAAAAGATCTTCCGTAATGAAAATTATGGATGCACAAATTCTAGACCAAAACGGCTCTGCAAGAAGTCTTTATGATTGGCTTATAGAATTGCAAAATATCGATGGAGACGAAAGAGATAAAAAACTTCAAACTTTTATTGTTTTGTTGACATTGCCTGAAAATATTAAATCTCTGAAGGTTTTAAATGAAGTTATAAAAAATTCTATCGAGATAGATGGCGATGAGATTCGTAAAGAAAAAAAAGATGTTTTGAAGCAATTTATAACAGATTCAAATTGCAAAGAAATGAAAGCTTTCCTAGCGAAATCACATGAAAATTTTGCTCAAGATAAAGATTCTTCAAAAGATGAATTTATTGATAAAATTTTGAGCATGCCAAGAAAAGATGTTGATGAAATTATTGTTGAAATTGCTAAAATTGCCAGAAAAGACCAAGTTGTTTTTAATATCAAAGAAAATAGTTTTCAACCAGAGGTTTCGTCTAATCTTTATAACCAAAAAAAAGACAATGTGGATAGATTCGCAACAAGGGTTTTGCGTCCGGAAAATAAAGAAACCATTGTCATTTAATGTTTGAAAAAAAAACCATTCACAATGTTGTTTTTGATTTTGCTTTGATTAAAAATCAGCAAGATCTTAACGCTTTGGTGAGTTTAATAAAAGAAAATTCGGTTATCGCTTTGGACACCGAATTTACAAGACGCGATACTTATTATCCAATTTTATCAATCATTCAAGTCGCTTTAAAAAATTTAGATGGTTCAAAAATTATTGCAATCATCGATGTTTTACAAAATATTGATTTAAGTAATTTTATTGACCAAATTAATAATCCAAAAATTGTTAAAATTTTACATTCGCCTTTGCAAGATTTGCAAATTTTCTATCAAATTTCAAAAAAATATCCTCAAAATATTTGCGATACGCAACTAATGGCAAATTTTTGTGAAAAAGATTTTAATGTTGGATATTCAAATTTAGTTAAAGAAATTTTTAATATTGAAATCTGCAAAGATATGCAAAGTAGCAACTGGCAGAGGCGTCCATTGAGTGTCAACCAAATTGAATATGCTTTAATCGATGTTATTTTTTTACACGAAATCTATGAAAATTTTTTGGATTTTTTAAAAAATAATAATCGTTTTAGTTGGTTTGAAGAAGAAATGGCGGAATTTATAAACAAAGCTTTGGATGAAAATAATAAAAATTTAATGCGTAAAATTTGTGTTCGAGGTAAATCAAAAAAACAAATTTTTCAACTTAATAATTTGGTGAATTTGCGTGAAAAATTTGCACAAATTCAAAATGTGCCGAGGGAGCATTTGCTTGGAAATGAAGAGCTTGAAAAAATAGTTGAGAATCCTCAAGATTATAATTTTAAAAAACTTAATCTAACAAATATTTTTGTTGAAGAAATTAAAAAAACACTAAAAATTAGTGATAATTTTGTTGATAATAATGAAGTTTTTTTTATTAATGATAATCACAAAAAAACTATTAATAAAATTAAATCTTTAAGCACAAAAATTGCGCAAAAATATAATATGAAAGAACAATTTTTGTTAAGTGCCAATCAAATCAAAAAAATCGTTAAAGACTCTAAAATCAAGGGAGAAATTTGTAATTGGCGTTATGAAATTTTAGGTCAAGAAATCGAAAATATTATTAAAAAAATATGAAAAAAATAATTATTGCCAACTGGAAAATGAATAATGGTTTTGATGAGGTCGATGAATGGATCGAAGCCTTTTATAAAGTTTACTCAAGTAATTTAAAGGATGATAAAAATGTCGAAGTTGTTTTGTGCCCACCCTTTATTTTGCTTGATTACATCGATAGCGAAATAATCGAAGATGGTTTTCATTTTTTAGAATATATCGCCGACAAACAAGGGCGAAATGTTGATGATTTTGGGCCCGAAGAAATCGCTAAATATGTTTATGAATCTCGCCCCTTGAGGCTTGGCGCGCAAGATTGCGGATTTGAAGAAAGTGGGCAATTTACGGGCGATGTAAGCGCTGTTTTGCTTAGGGAGGTTAATTGCGAATATGTTATAGTTGGGCATTCGGAACGCAGAAAATATCATTACGAAACCAATGAAATCGTTGCCAAAAAAGCCACATTTGTTGCTAATAATAGTATGACCCCAGTAATTTGCGTTGGCGAATCAAAAGAAATTCGTGATCAAAAATTACATTTTGATTTTGTTAAAGAGCAATTAATAAAATCAATTCCATTGATAAGATCGAAGAGAATAATCGTTGCCTATGAGCCAATTTGGGCAATTGGAACTGGTGAAACGGCACAAGTTTCGCAAATCGAAGAAATGGTTAATTTTATTCGTAAAATTTATGAAAGCGAAATTCCACAATTCGCCGAAGAATTTTTTGTAATTTATGGTGGATCAGTAAATTCCACAAATTCCACAGAAATTTTAAATATAAAAGGAGTTGATGGATTGTTAGTAGGCAAGGCAAGCCTTGATATTGAAGAGTTCGCAAAAATCTTAACAATTCATGATTAATTTTGATAAAAAAATAAAATCCCAAAAAATTAAATGGCAAAAACCACTTCAAATTGCTCAAAAAATTTCGCAAAATTATCAAAAAAATTGGGTTTTTTTATATTCGGCACTTCATCAAGAAAAACCAAATTCAAAATCATATATTGCACTTTTTGAAAGTGAAAAATATTGTGGAAATGATTTTGAAAAATTGCAAGAAATTATTGAAAATAATAATGAAGAAATGTGGTTTGGTGGCTTGAGCTATGAGGTTGCGAACCAATTTGAAGATTTGCCAAAAACCGCCAAATCTTTCATTGATATCGAACAAATTTTTTTTAGTAAATTTAATTTGATATTAGAGTTTAATCATAAAACACATCAATTAATAGTTTTTTATAGTAAAAAAATATATTTAGATAAACTCAATGAATATAAATTTTTAGAGATAAATTATCAACTTCCAACGGTAAAAGAAGTTGCCTCAAATTTTAGTGATAAATCTTACAAAATTGCAATTAATTCTTTGAAAAAAATGATAATGGCGGGAGATTTTTTTCAAGCAAATTTAACGCGTAAATTTTTTGGAAAATTTCAAAAAAACTTATCACAAGATGATAATTTTAAATTGTTTCTAGAGCTTACAAAGCAAAGTCCCGCCAATTATTCGGCTTTTATAAAATTCGATGATAATTTTATAATTTCTTCGAGTCCAGAATTGTTTTTGCGAAGCAAAAATAATAAAATTTTTTCATGCCCAATCAAAGGCACAATTCAACGCGGAAAAAATCCACAAGAAGATGAAAAAAACAAAAATTATTTGAAAAATTCTCTAAAAGAAAAAGCTGAAAATTTAATGATTGTAGATTTGGTTCGCAATGATTTATCAAGAGTTTGTGAGCCATCAACCGTTAAAGTTAAAAAACTTTTCAATATTTCAACTTACAAAACAATTCATCATTTATCGTCAGAAGTTCAAGGCAAAATTGCTAAACAATTTTCAATTTTTGATGCGACGCGAGCATGCTTCCCAGCTGGTTCAATGACGGGTGCTCCGAAAATAAAAACGATGACAGTTTTGAGTGATTTTGAAAAAATAAATCGCGGAATTTATAGTGGCGGACTTGGATATTTTAAAAATAATGAAATCAATTTAGCGGTGGTAATTCGGACTTTAATTGTAAATAAAGATCGTTTTGAATTTCAAGTTGGTGGTGCCATAACTTTTGATTCGGATGCCGATTTGGAGTTAGATGAGACCTATTCCAAGGCGGTAGCGATTATGAAAATTTTAAAGCTAAAAAAAACTAATTTTTCTTAGCTTGAATTTCAAAATTAACGACAATTTCGTCAAGAACGCCATTCGATTTGTTAATATTTTTATCACCAATATTAAAATCACTTCTTTTTAAAACGACGCTTCCAATCGCGTAGGCGTAGCGTTCGTTAATCGCTTTTAAATTAAAAGTTAAATTAACTGGCACATTTTTGCCCTTGAGTTGCAAACTTCCTTTGGCAGAAAAATTATTTTTGCCGGGCATAGCGATAAAATTTTCTGATTTAAAAATTGCTTTTGGATAAGTCTCGGTGGCAAGCCAGCCAATGCTTTTGGCGGTTTGCACTGCTTCTAAAAATGAAATTTCAATTGAGTTGGTGTCAACTTCAATTTCCACCGAATTTTTTTCAAGCAAATTTGGATCGAAATTTATTTTACCACCAAATTTTTTGAAAGAGCCGTTAACCTTAGAGCCATTTTGAGTGGCGACAAATTCGAGCTTACTTTTGTTTTCAATAATTTGCCAATCAGCACTTGAAGAATCCGAGCCATTAGCGCTTTCGCCTTGATAAATTGCTTCGCATTCAATTGATAAAGTTACTTCATCCGAAATGCCGGGAATGCCATAATTTATGCCGAATAATGAGCGTTTTATTTTGCCAGAAATCGTCATGCCAATGGTTTTATTTTGAGTGATTGGATTTTTGCCAATTTTATTAATTTTGACATCGAGCGTAATTGGTTTTGAAATGTCTTTAATGGTTAATAAGCCTGAAATCTTTGCGCCAGAAGAGCCCGAAGCTCTAATGCTCGTGCTTTTAAAAGTGATGATGGGAAATTTTTCGGCATTAAAAAAATCGGCACTTTTTAAGTGAGTGTCAAATTTTGTAAATCCGGTGGTGATAGAGTTGGCTTTGATTGTTACTTCAACCGAGCTATTTTGCGGATTGCGTTCATCGACAATTATCTTGCCCTCAACATCGCTAAATTTGCCGTTTGGACTTGAAAATCCAAAGTGATTTGCCGACCACATAACATTGGCGTGCATGGGATCAATTTTATATAAATCGGCACCATTTGCCACATTTATAAAGCACAAAAAACTTACTAAGAATAATGATATTTTTTTCATAATTTATATTTTTTTATAACCGCAAATTTTAATTTCAAAAGCTTCGAGGCCAATTACAGATTTTTTGGAATTGGTTAATAAGGTCAAATTTTTAATTCCTAAATCGACCAGAATTTGTGCTCCCGTGCCATAATTACGCAGTGTTTTTAAATTCGGTAAAGTATTTGAAGTTTTGTCAAAAAATAAATCTTCAATTTTTTCGTGAGGTTGACGAATAATTACAATAACGCCGTTATTTAATTTTGATATTTTATTTAAAGCTTTTTTTAAAGAACCACTTCGCGGATTGTCATTTTCATCGAAGCAATCGGCGAGTATGTTGAGGTGGTGCATTCTTACCAATGTTGGTTTATTTTGATTAATTTGACCTTTTATCAACGCCAAATGCTCAACATTATCGATTTTACTGCGATATATTTTTGCGGTAAAGTCGCCGAAACTTTTGCTATGAAATTTTTTTTCGGCAATGAGTTCAACAATTTTTTCTTTTTTGCGTCGATATTCAATTAAATCGGCGATGGTGGCGATTTTTAAATCATGTTTTCTAGCAAATTTTATAAGGTCGGGAAGCCTTGCCATGGTGCCATCTTCATTCATGATTTCGCAAATTACGCCAGACGGATTGAGCCCAGCCAATCTAGCGATATCAACGGAAGCTTCGGTATGTCCCGCCCGCACTAGAACCCCACCATTTTGTGCTTTGAGCGGAAAAATATGCCCCGGACTCACGATTGATTCTTTGCCCTTGCTTGAATCAATCGCGACCTCGATAGTTTTAGCGCGATCTTGCGCCGAAATGCCCGTCGCGATGCCGTCTTTGGCTTCAATTGAAATAGTGAAAGCGGTGCGATGACGCGACTCGTTGTTAAGTGCCATCAATGGTAATTCGAGTTGATTAACCCTTGACTCATCAAGTGCCAAACAAATTAAACCGCGACCATATTTTGCCATGAAATTAATTTTTTTGTCGTCGCACATTTGAGCGGGAATGATTAAATCACCTTCATTTTCACGATTTTCATCATCAACTAAAATAAACATTTTGCCGTTTTTGGCATCGTCAATTATTTCTTGAATAGTGGCTAAATTGTTGGTTTTTTTGCTCATAGAATTTTTATTTTTAGTCATGATTTTTTATAAGTTGAGAAAGATAGCGAGCAATTAAATCGATTTCTAAATTTACCAAATCGCCGACTTTAGAATGTTGAAAAATTGTATTTTCCATAGTGTGTTTTATGACATTAATTGAAAATTTTTTTTCACTCACTTCATTTATTGTTAAAGAAGTGCCGTTAATTGTCACTGAACCTTTGGGAGCGATAAATTTTTCTAATTTTTTTGGTATTTCAAAATCAAATTTCCAAGAATCTTTGATTTTTTTGATGGCGATTATTTTGGAAATATTATCAATATGTCCCGACACTAAATGTCCGCCAAATTCGTCGTTCAAACGCATCGAAAATTCTATATTTATTTTTTGATTTATTTGCCAATTTTGAAGGGTGGTTTTATTGCAAGTTTCTTGCGAAGCTTGAAAAAATAAAAGCAAATTATTTTTTGCAATTTTTTGCGAAATCAAAGTTAAACAAATGCCGTTGCAAGCAATAGAACAGCCGATTTTGAGCTTGCGATCGAGATCAGATTTTTTAATTTCTAAAGTTAAAAGCACATCTTTTTTTGCATTAAATTCTAGATTTTTAAGCGTTGCTAAATTAGTAATAATTCCTGTAAACATTTTTTTATTTTATTAATTCAGAAATAGTTTTTTTTAATTTTTTTAAGGCGACTTCCTCAATTTGTCGAATCCTCTCGCGCGAGACTTTATAGTGCTGACTAAGCTCTTCGAGAGTTTGTGAATCTTCAGAAATTTGTCTTTTAAAAATAATTTCTTGTTCGCGAAGATTAAGTTTTTCAAAAGCTTGTTTGAATAAATTTCTTTGTTGAGATTTTTGTTGATTTTCAATCGAAATTTGCTCTTGATTAGGGCGATTATCCGCTATTAAATCAAGCGATTCATCGCCATTTTCATCTTCGCCAATTTTATTATTTAGCGATGAATCATTTTGCGTTAAACGCGAATTCATATCGATAACCTCTTGCGAAGAAACATTTAAAGTATCAGCAATATGTTTAATTTTTTCTTGTGAAAGCCCGAATTCATTGGTTTGAACCCCAAGTCGTTTTTTAATTTTCCCAAGATTAAAAAATAATTTTTTTTGTGCCGAAGTGGTGCCGATTTTTACCAAAGACCAAGAACGCAAAACATAATCTTGGATGAAAGCGCGAATCCACCACATTGAATAAGTTGAAAATCGAAAACCTTTTTTTGGTTCAAATTTTTTTAAAGCTTGAATGAGGCCCATATTGCCTTCGGCAACTAAATCGGCGGTTGGTAAGCCATAATTTTTAAATTTATTAGCGATTTTTACCACCAAACGCAAATGGCTTTGAATTAGGATTTTACCAGCTTCGGCATCATTTTGTTCGATAAAACGAACCGCATATTCATATTCTTGCTCGGGAGTTAAAAGTGGAAATTTTTGAATTTCTCGCAAATATTTAGCAAAACCATCGACAGTTTTAGAACGATCAATTGTCGCTAGATCGTTTTTATTATCGATGTTTTGGTTGAGTTTTTTGGTCATGTTAAAAATATAATTTTGATTAATAATTATATTTTTGTTTTTAAATAAAATCAAGATTAAAGCTTTTAAAATTTATTTTTTAAAAAACTATAATCCTGTAATGCTAATTTTATATTTTTTGGAAAGATAATTAAAAATTTCTTTGCGTTCTGCGTTTTTAATAATGCGATTAAAGATTACAACTTCGGAAATATAGCCAGGAAATCCAACGAAAGGTGATGATCGATTAGAGCCAATGATGAAGCCATTCAACTGATTTGTTCCTGAATTTAAAGCTGTTGAACCGCCAATTGGTGAATCTGTATTATTAACGAAAGCCTTGGAGCTTAAGCCGTTAAAATATACGGCAATCGCATATTCTCCAGAATTTGCAAAAGAGTTGGCGGAAGAAGACGAAGAGGTGGTGCTTCCAGCGTTAAGTCGAACCATGTCAGATTTTATCGAGAAAGCAAAATCAGCAGAATTGCCATCGAAAATTGTTTTGTAATTTGAACCATCGGGGGCGTAAGTTGGCTTTATCACTAAAAAAATTGTTGCTTGCGAAGATGGTCCTTGAGAAAAATTGGCAATCGACAAATTGGCGGAGCCGGTAAATTTTAGTGAGGGAATTTTATTAATTGCTGATTGAGAATAGGTGATGTTGCTAGAGGCGACGGCAGTTAATTTGTTGTTGCCATTAACTATTGAGCTTGGGCTAATATCTTTCCACGCCGTAATATTCGCCCCCTCTTTGAGTTCGGATGAATTTAAAGATTCTTTCATGGAGGTTTCGTACCAGGCAATCAATCCTTGAATTTGTGCGATTGGTGATTTTGAGGTTATACCGCGAGCGTTAGAAATTTGTGCTGATTTTACTAGATTATAACCTTGAGTTGCCCCGGTTATTAAAATACCAATAACGAAAATTACGATTGATAATTCAACCAAGGAAAAGGCTGAAATTTTAGTTTTTTTAGTGAAATTTTTGTAAAACATTTGTGATAGAAATTATTATGAAATATTTTCTATCACTTATATTTTGTTATGAAAAAAAAATCCAGTAATTATTGAAGTTCGCTCCAAGTTAATACTGGAGTTTTGGCGGCACGAACATCATCGAGCCTTTTTCTTGGAGTGCTCAAGGGATATTGATGAAATTTATCACCGCGACCTTCTTCGATTTCTTTAGCGATATAAAGCATAATTTTTATAAAATTATCGATAGTCTCGCGAGTCTCGGTTTCTGTGGGTTCAATCAACATTGCACCTTGCACCACTAATGGGAAAAATACCGTCATCGGATGAATGCCAAACTCAATCAAAGCCTTCGCAACATCGAGCGTTGAAAGCCCTTTAGCTTTTTGAATTTTATCGGTTAACAAACATTCATGCATGCAATTTCCAGGGAATGGCACATGAAAATCATTTTTCAATTTTGTCAAAATATAATTCGCTGAAATTACCGCATCTTCGGCAACTTTTTGTAAACCATCTGCGCCGTGGGATAGCATGTAAGTAAGGGCACGAACATGCATGCCAAATTGCCCGTTAAAGCCTTTAACTTTTCCGCAAGAATTTTTTGGCTTGGCAAATTTATATTTATCGCCGACTTTTTCAACATGAGGTGAGGGTAAAAATTCTGCTAATTCTTCGCGAACGGCGATTGGACCAGAACCGGGGCCACCGCCACCATGAGGCGTTGAGAAGGTTTTGTGTAAATTAAAATGCATAACATCGACACCAATATCGGCGGGACGAACCTTGCCGACAATAGCGTTGTAATTGGCACCGTCGCAATAAAAATAACCGCCAACTGAGTGAATTAAATCGGCAATTTCGCCAATATTTTTTTCAAATTTACCACAAGTGTTGGGGTTGGTAATCATTGTCCCTGCGATGTTGGTGCCATGTTCGGCAACAAGTTTTTTAAATAAATCTAAATCGACTAAGCCATCAGCATCGGAAGGAATAACTTTGATTTCAAAGCCACACATCGCCGCGGTTGCAGGGTTGGTGCCGTGAGCTGAATCGGGAATTAAAACAATTTTACGATGAGCTTGACCTTTAACTTCATGAGCTTTTTTGATGACCAACATGCCCGCCAATTCACCTTGAGCACCCGCTGCTGGAGCGAGTGAAACGGCTTTAAGACCGGTTAAAGTTCCAAGCCAATTTTGCAAATTATACATTAATTCTAAAGCACCTTGAACCGTTGATTCATCTTGAGCGGGATGAATGTCGGCAAAGCCGGCGAGGCGTGCCATTTTTTCGTTAAGTCGTGGATTGTGCTTCATCGTGCAAGAGCCAAGAGGATAAAAGCCGGCATCAATCGAATAATTTTGATTAGATAAACGGACGAAATGGCGAATTACTTGCGGTTCATTGACTTGAGCAAGACCAATTTTCTCACGCGATTTTTGTCCAGTTTTTAATTTAAATTCTTTAACGCTTGGCAAATCAACGCCACACGCACCTTCGCGTGATTGCTTGATGAGCAGTTCAGTTTCATGGTTCAAACCAGTTTGAGCGGGAATAAAATTTTGCATATTTTTATAATTTATTTTATTTCAATTAAATTTGCATTCGCAAATTTAGCTTAATATCGAATCGCTTCGGGCGAAATAAATTCGCCCATCCGCGATAAATTTTAGGTTTTTTTATTTTTTTAACGCAAAGAACTCGCAATGAGTTTACAAATTTTATTTACAATTTAAACGGTTTTTATTTTGTTTCAATTAAATTTGCATTCGCAAATTTAGCTTAATATCGAATCGCTTCGGGCGAAATAAATTCGCCCATCCGCGATGAGTTTACAAATTTAAACAGTTTTTATTTTGTTTCAATTAAA
>CAJBXX010000300.1 GCA_903959715.1 uncultured Alphaproteobacteria bacterium
CACCGAAATTTCAATCAAACTAAAGGCTTTTTTATGAAAATTTTTCATTTATTTTGATTAATAAATTGGGTAAATTTTTTTAAATTATGTTTTGGATTATATTAAAAATCAAATTTTAATCGACCATTTTTTGGATAAATAAGTTTCAATATCTTTTATTTCCGCATCAGTTAAGGCTCTTTTAAAAACTATAATTTCACCGATATAGCCATAAAAATTATATGCATCTCCGGCTGGGATATATTTTCCAATTGAAAAATCTGCGGAGAGCGACAAATCAATGGTTGCATTTGAACTCGAAGAATTTGTCAATGGTGCAGAATTTATTTTTACTTGCCCATTGGAACCATTTTTTACAAAAGTTATAATTTTATTTTGATTTAAAAAATTTGTTAATATTTCAGTTGTCGTTCTAAAGCCAGATGAAGTATTTCCAAAATCCATCAAAACCTTATTTCCCTCTTGTGCACAAGATAAAAATCTATAAACACCACTATTCCAACCAAAAGTTGCCGTTGTATCGTCACCACTAAAATTATTTTGCACCATGAAAACTGTCGCTTGATTTGAACTTATAATTTCTGAAATTTTAACATTACTGGCTATTAAAGATTGTAAATTATCAAAACGCAGTGCCGGAATATTGTTAATGCCATTTCTCACATAAAATGGCTTGGAAGCTTGAGTTGCTTGAGCTACATCGATTTTATTAAATAATTTAAAATTAATATTTTTCCATAAAGCGATTCTCTCGCCATCTTGCGGATTGGGCTTTTCAAAACTTTTTTCACCGGTTGTTTCAAACCACATTGACAAATCTTCGATGCGATTGACTCTTGAATTTTGCGTTAAACTTCTTGCCGTTGCCAATCTCATATCTTGATATAAATCGATGCCTTGCGAAATGCCGGCTATCAAGATGCCGATGATAACAATCACCACCGAAATTTCAATCAAACTAAAGGCTTTTTTATGAAGGTTTTGCATTAACTTCGATTAGTGAATTTATTTCAAAATGATTTCTGGAGCTGAATTTTTAAATTCTTCTATTATCAAATTTATAAAGAATTTTTAAATTAATCCTCAATTTTTATTGAATATTTATAGGTGCCGAACATTTGCGTCCAATTTGAGAACCAACTTGAAAATTTTTACCATTTTGTAAATCTTCTAAAATCTGTAGAAAATTTTCTGCGGTTAAATCTTCGGCAAAATCATCATTGATTTGTACTACGGGCGCATTGACGCAAGCTCCTAGACACTCAACTTCTTTAAAAGTGAAAAGTCCGTCAACAGTGGTTTGATCCATCGAGATTCCGAATTTTTCTTCGCAAGTTTTAATGATTTTATCGATACCGCGAAGCATGCAGGGCGTGGTTTTGCAGAATTGTAAAAGATATTTGCCGACGGGTTTTAAATTATACATCGTATAAAAACTGGCGACTTCGTAAACTTTAATTTCGGGCATTTCCAAAATTTCGGCAATCGTAGCGACAACTTGTTTAGAAATCCAATTATCATTTTGTCTTTGTGCTAAATCAAGCAATGGCATAACCGCGGATTTCTTGCGTTCAGGCGGATATTTTGCCAAAATTTTTTGAATTTTTTCTTGATTTTCTTCATTAAAAATAAAAGTCATAAATATTTAAAATTATTTAACATTTTTCCAAATCGCTCTTTTGGCGGAAAGTAATAATCCGAAGAGAATACCGAGGAAAATCATGGTGCGGACGCCCATTTTTTTACGATGTTCTAATTCTGGCTCGGAAGCGTATTGCAAGAAATTGACAACATCGATTGTCATTTGTTCCTTAGTGGCAATCGTGCCGTCCTTATATTCAACTTGCCCATCATCATTGATTGGGGAAGGCATGGCGATTTGTCGCCCTTCAAAATATGGATTATAATTTTTACC
>CAJBXX010000301.1 GCA_903959715.1 uncultured Alphaproteobacteria bacterium
ACTTATCGGTGTTAATAATCGTGATTTAAAAACTTTGAAAATTGATTTGAACACTACGCTTGAATTACAAAAATTCGTTCCGCAAGATTGCGTTTTGGTGTGCGAAAGCGGAATTAAATCTCAGCAAGAAATTGATAATTTTAGAAAATCTGGAGTTAATTGTTTCCTCATCGGCGAATATTTCATGAGAAATAACGCTTCTTAATTAAATTTGCTATCGCAAATTTAGCTTAATATTGAAGTGCAATAAAATTGGATTAAACGCTAACAATTAAAAAATATGAGCTTAGAGAAAAAATCATATGATCAACTTATTACGCAAATAGGTAATTTATTACAAAGTGGCAGGAAACAAGCGGTTCAAGCTGTTAACACTATTTTGGTTCAAACCTATTGGCATATTGGGCAACATATTGTAGTGTTTGAACAAAAAGGAAATGAACGCGCCGAATATGGTTCACAGCTTTTTGAGCGTCTCTCAAAAGATTTAACCTTGCTTTATGGCAAAGGATTTAGTAGGTCTAATTTACTTTATATGCGTAAATTATATCAGTGTTTTCCAATTAGTGAGACGCTGTCTCACTTATTGACATGGAGCCATTATTTTGAAATATTAAAAGCCGACAATCCTTTAGAAATCAGTTTTTACAGCAAGCAATGTGAGCACGAAAAATGGAGTGTCAGAGATTTGAAACGGCAAATGAAAAGTTGTTTATTTGAGCGTTTGGCGTTGAGCAAGGATAAAGAAGGAGTGTTGAAACTTGCAAAAGAGGGGCATATTATAGAGACCCCAGAGGATTTGATGAAAGATCCTTTTATATTAGAATTTTTAAATATCCCTCAACAAAACCAGTTTTTAGAAAGTGAACTCGAAGAAAAAATTATTTCTAATTTACAGCAATTTATAATGGAAATGGGAAAAGGATTTGCTTTTATTGGCAGGCAATATCGCATGAGTGTAGGCGGAAAGCATTTTTATCTAGACTTACTTTTTTATCACCGCATTTTGAAATGCTTTGTTTTAGTCGATTTGAAGCGAGGCGAAATTGACCATTTAGATGTTGGGCAAATGAATTTATATCTCAATTATTTCAAAAAAGAAGAAGCCACCGAAGGGGATAACGAGCCAATCGGGATAATTCTTGGAGCTAAAGAAAATCATATTTTGGTAGAATATGCTACCGACAGCATTACCAACAAAGTCCTTTTGAGAAAATATCAATTATATTTACCGGATAAAAAAATGTTGCAAAATGCTTTGGAAAAACTTTTAAAAGATTAATCTATGAAATTTACAGAAGAAAAAATACAATTTGCAGGAAATATAGAATTTGCCGGAAGTTATGATGAAGGAGAAAAAGAATTAATCGGAAAAGTTTGGGCTGAGAAATTGGGGAATTTGTTTTTGATGGCGTGGAAGAGCAAGGCTGCAAATCATGACATCTATAATCAAATAAATGGGGTAATGAATGATTGAGCGTCAAACCTACATAAACGAGATTATAGAGCGACTTACATTTCTAAAAACCAAAGTAGATCTATCTAAAGCCCTAAATCTTACCGATATAAATATTCATTCAGAAAATTTTTATCGGGATTTCTTGAATTTGCTATATGGGTATG
>CAJBXX010000302.1 GCA_903959715.1 uncultured Alphaproteobacteria bacterium
AATTATTTTTAAATTTGGTGTTTTTGATATTTCTTTTGAGAATTAATTATTGTCAATAAACATTTTAATTAACTTCAACAACGCAAGCACCGCCCTGCCCGCCTCCGATACAAATCGAAACTAATGCACGATTTTTTCCGCGTCTTTTCAATTCACGCAAAGCATGAATCAAAATTCTCGCGCCCGACATGCCGACTGGGTGCCCAAGGGCAATAGCTCCGCCATTCACATTCAAAATATCATAATTAATTTCACCAAAAGCATCATTTAAACCAAAATATTTGTGACAAAATTCTGGAGATTCAAAAGCCTTAACACAGCCAATCACTTGCGACGCGAAGGCTTCATTGATTTCAAATAAATCGAAATCAGATAATTTTAAACCCGTTCTGTCGAATAATTTTTTAGAAGCAAAAACTGGTCCGAGCCCCATACGCGAAGGATCAAGCCCCGCATATTCAAAATCACGCAAATAACCCAAAATTTCACAACCGCTTTCGGCTTGTAATTTTTGAGCATTGCTTTCGGAAGTGATTAAGGCAAAACAAGCGCCGTCAGTGATTTGCGAAGAATTACCGACCGTCACCGAACCAGCGACTTTTTCAAAATATGGTTTTAATTTTTGCAAATCTTCGATTTTTTGCCCTTTACGCACACCCTCATCTTCTTCAATAATTTTAGAATTTTTTTCGTCATTATTAAAAAGCGGAATTATTTCTTCTTTAAAAATTCCATTGGTTATCGCCCGTTCTGCGAGTTGATGCGATCGCAATGCAAATTCATCTTGCTCTTCACGCGAAATATGCAAATCACGAGCAACATTTTCGGCGGTGCAACCCATAATCAAACCCGAAATTGGGTCAGTCAAGCCTTGAAGCAAGCCGATCACCGGCGCTAAATGCTTGGGACGAAATTCTTTCAAAACTTCGATTTTTTCTAACAAAGTTCTAGCTTTGGCAAGTCGAGCAAAAATTTCGGTCATTTTTTTGCCGTAAAAAAGCGGAATATTACTCATCGATTCAACGCCTCCGACCAACATTAATTTGCCGTAACCGCTATTGATTTTCAAAGCTCCCGTCGTAAAAGCTTCCATGCCCGAAGCACAATTGCGATGCACCGTGAAGGCTGAAGCGCTTTCGGGAATACCAGCTTTTAAAGCGATAACTCGAGCAATATTTGCCGAATCCGCCGGTTGCGCCACATTGCCAATAATGGCTTCATCAATTTTATTGGGATCAATTTTTGAACGCAAAATAACTTCTTTGGCAATGCGAGCACCAAGATCACTAGCACTAAGATTTTTAAAAACTCCGCCCGCTTTGCCCATGGCAGAACGATAGCCCGCAATTATTGCAATTCTTTCTTTCATAATTTAATAATATTTTTTATTTTTAAATCGAAATTTATATCGCATTTAAGCAACAAATTTTTAACGACTGGTAAAAATTTTTTTTAGTTATAATCTTATTTTTAAACCAATAAAAATAACTTTCACGAAAAATTTTATGCTTAATCAAGAAATTATTAATTTCGCCAATCATCTCGCCGATATTGCTAGCGAAATTTCCAAAAAATATTATCGCATTGAGAATGGCGAGATCGCCAAAGACGACGATTCTCCCGTCACCAAAGCCGATCGCGAAATTGAAGAAAAAATTCGCCAAGAAATCTTTAAAAATTATCCAACTCACGGAATTATTGGCGAAGAATATGGCAATCATCAAGAAAATGCCGAATATGTGTGGATTATCGATCCAATCGACGGCACCTCTTCTTTCATAGTTGGAAGACCAATTTTTGGCAATTTAATTTCGTTAGTTGTTCGCGGAAAAGTGCTTTTAGGAATTATAAATCAACCAATAAATTCCGAAAGATGGATTGGAATCGAAGGTTCAGGCTCTTGGTTTAACGGCTCAAAAATTAAAACTCGTAATTGTCAAAAAATTTCCGAAGCAGTTTTAAGTTCAAGTTCGCCATTCTTTTTTAAAGATTTTAACAAAGAAGTTTTTGAAAAAATTTGTGCTCTAACTAAATATCAAAAAATTGGTGGCGTAGTTTATGGTGGCGATTGTTACGCTTACGGATGCTTGGCTTCAGGCTTTGTTGATTTAATCATCGAACCCGGATTAAAAGTTTATGATTTTGCCTCGCACATTCCAATTATCAAAAATGCCGGTGGCGTTATTACAGATTGGGAAGGTAATGAATTAAAGCTCGAATCAAATGTTAGATTAGTAGCCTCGGCGACTCCAAAACTTCATGAAGAAGTTTTGAAAATTATTAATTCAATTTAGAAATTAGTTATTCATCGCGAATACGGCGATTTACTCGCCGTGAAGCGATTCAACTTTTCCCTAAATTTGCTTTGCAAATTTAATTATAACAATTTCTTATAAACCTCGATAGTCCTTTGGCACATCAAATCATTAGAAAAATTATCTTCAACATTCTTACGCCCTGCTAAACCTATTTTTTCAATTTCCTCTTTTGGCATTGTAAGAATTTTGTCAATTACATCGGCTAAAACTTGAGTATCAAAAGGTTCAACCAAAAATCCAGTTTGTTCCTCGATGACGGTCTCAAGAGCTCCACCAATTTTTGTGGCAACAATAATTTTTGACGAAGCTTGAGCCTCGATTGCAATTCGTCCGAAGGCCTCGGGGCGAACGCTTGGTGCCACCACGAAATGAGCAAGTTGATAAGTCGCTGGCATGTCGCGACAAGCACCGACAATTCTAATTTTGCCCGCCAAATTTTCTTTAACAATTTTTTGTTCAATTTTTTTACGATATTTTTTATGACCATGATCCGACCCAACCATTACGCAAAAAAAATCATTTTTAACTTTGGATAAAGCTTCAATTAAAAATTCGTGACCCTTCCAAGAAGTAAATCTGGCGGGCATCAAAATCATTTTTTTATCTTCGGGCAAATTCCATTTTTTAATTAAATCAATTATACGATTTTTTGAAACCTTATCGCGATTGAAATATTGCAAATCAACTCCTCGTTGAATTACTTCGATTAAATCGGCAAAATTTTCTTTATAATTTCTTAATAAATAATTTTTGATATAATTTGATACGACTATGATAGTGTTGGCTTTAAACATTATCGAATTGTATAATTTCTTCAAATAAAAATTTTTCCAAAATAAAAAACCTAATGAATAAGTGCCGTGAATTGTGGAAATTAATTTTGTTTTTGTTTCTCTGCACGCATAATAAGCACTCCACATTGGCGCTCTAGATCTGACATGCACTAGATCAACCTTATGTTCATTAATAATTTGTGCAATTTTTTTAATATTTAAAAAAATAGTTAAAGGATTTTTAGTTTTTACATTAAGTTCAAAATGATTAATTTTTGCCTCTTTTAAATCATAAGTTAAAACTCCACCGCTTGAAATAACAATTGGGGAAAAATTTTGATTTTTTAATGCTTTAGCAATATCAATTGTTCCGCGTTCGACACCGCCACTTTCTAGGGATGGAATAATTTGTAAAATTACTTTTTGTTTTAAATCTTCCATGTTTTTAATTTACAATAATTGTTTCATTACGCTTAGGGCCAGTTGAAATTATAGAGACCTTAACTCCGCATAAATTTTCAATTTTAGCAATATAATCGAGTGCTAATTTTGGCATTTTATCGCGAGATTCGATTCCGACCGTTGATTGCTTCCATCCTTGCATTTCAATGTAAATTGGCTCAATTTTACTCCACAATTCTATCGATTGCGGTAAGTAATCGAACTCAATTCCATTAATTTTATAACCAATGCAAATTTTGATTTTATCAAGCTTATCTAGTACATCAATTTTTGTTAATGCAACTTCTTTTACTGATGATAAATTAATTACTTGTTTAACCAAAACCGCGTCGAACCAACCGCATCTTCGATTACGACCAGTTACGGTTCCAACTTCATTGCCTTCAATTCTAATAAATTCACCAATTTCATCATGTAATTCTGTAGGGAATGGACCCGATCCAACCCTAGTGGTATAAGCCTTTAAGATGCCAATTGTTTTATGAATTTCGGCGATTCCTAAGCAAGATCCAAGAGCAATTTGACCCGCAATTGTATTGCTTGAAGTGACAAATGGATAAGTGCCGAAACTAACATCAAGAAGAGCCCCTTGAGCTCCCTCGAACATCACGGCTTGAGTTTTTTTAAGATTTTTTGCGATATCATAAGAAGATTGGGTAAAATCTAAAATCTTATTTTGAATTGGTTTTAATTCTTGTAAAATATCATTCAATTCAACTTTTTTAGCGCCCAAACTTTGACGCAATAGATTGTGATAAAATAATAAATTTTCTACGCGATTTTTTAAAACTTCTTGGTCGCGCAAATCGCATATTCTAAGTGCTCGACGCCCAACTTTATCTTCATAAGCGGGACCAATTCCGCGACCCGTCGTGCCAATTTTATTATCGCCTTTTTGTAATTCTAAAAGTTGATCGAGTTCACGATGAACCGATAAAATTAAACAACAATTATCCGCAATCGCCAAGTTTTTTGGAGTAATTTTTATACCAGCATTTTCAATTTTTTCAATCTCCGAAAATAAAGCGACAGGATCAACCACAACGCCACTGCCAATCACTGAAAATTTACCACGAATAATGCCCGACGGAAGCAAACTTAGTTTAAAAGTTTTATCGCCAACTTTAATGGTGTGTCCCGCATTATGACCGCCTTGAAATCGAACTACCGCATCGAAATTATCTGATAAGAAATCAACTATCTTGCCCTTGCCTTCATCGCCCCATTGTAAACCAATTATTGCTATATTTTTCATTTTAATTCTTGTTATTTTTTTTAAATTCATCTGTTGAGTTTCTAGGATTTTCAAAAGAATAATATCTATTGCAATAAGGGCAAATTGCGTAATCTTTTTTCCCCATATTTAAATATATTAAAGGATGCTTTGAGCCTCTAGGATCTCCATCGCAAGAAACTTTTTTAACACTTACATTCAAGATGTCAATACTTTTAAAATTTATTTGCTGATTCATTTTTATTATTTTAAATTATTATTTTAGAT
>CAJBXX010000303.1 GCA_903959715.1 uncultured Alphaproteobacteria bacterium
TGAATATGTCTCCATTCGGAAACACCAAAGAGACTTCTCTATGGATGAACACCTGTTTCAAACCAGGTCTCTTGAAATGCCAGAGTATACCAGCAAAGAAAAAGATATTATTGCAGCTTGGGAAAACGTAAAGCCCATTACAGCAATTCAAGCCCTGAAGAAGTTTGCATCAAACGCACAGCAACTAATGACAGTGCTCTCTATTATGGGACCTGAAGCAACATTCAAAGCCCTTAAGTCAAAAGTGAAGGATGAGCAGACAGTCGTAAAGACACAGATGAGAACTTTCCTGAAAGATACTTCCTCTCTTAACTTCGAACAAACCAAAAGAGAAAACTCTCCCTCTGTAGGATCTGATCTATTCGAGACCAAAGAAGTAACCTACAACGATACTTACACCCTGCACGAAGTTGATCATGAACAGTTCGGTAAAGACTCTGGTCTAGAAAAACCTATTTATGTTCTACAGGTTGAATGCCCCTCAACTCACCACCACTATTTTATATTCGTCGATTCAGATGAGCCACAATGCCAAGATGCAATTGGAGCTGTCGCATGGACAATGGTGAAGGATGACGGTTCCTGTCTGACCAGAGAAGAATACATGGAGCTTCAGGCAGAGGCTTGATGCTTAAATAAAAAAATAGTATATTTGTAAATAAATAAAACATATGACAAACGTTATAGCACGCCACGGAGATATGACAATTTTCAAAGTCTCCAAAGATCAGGTTTCAGGAATGGAAACCAAAGAAACAAAAAAACTTACCGCCAAAACTCTTGAAGAAGCCATCAACAAAGTTAAAGAAATAGCAATCGCTAAAAAACGTAAATTTGTTGAATCAATCGACATCGCTGTCAATCTCGGAATCGATGCCAAACAGTCAGATCAAGCCGTCAAAGGTTCGGTTTTACTGCCACATGGTTCGGGTAAAAAAATTAAAATCATAGTTTTCACTGGTAATGAAGATTTGCAAAAAACTGCAATCGAATCAGGCGCTTTAATGGCTGGGCTTGAAGATCTTATTTTAAAAATCGAAGGTGGTTTTTTAGATTTCGATTGTTGTATTGCCACTCCCGATGTTATGCAAAAAATCAGTAAAGTTGCTAGAAAGCTTGGGCCACGCGGTTTGATGCCAAGTCCTAAAAATGGGACAGTAACTAACGATATTAAAAAAGCTATCGGTGATGCTCTAAAAGGTAAAGCTGATTTTAAAAATGATAAAGGCGGAACTGTTCATTGCTTAGTTGGTAAAGTTAGTTTTGAAACAGAAGCTCTTTTGCAAAACACTCAAATGGTTGTAAAAGCTATAAAAGACGCAAAACCAGAAAATGCTAAAGGCAAATTTATCAAAGCTTTTTATGTTAATTCAACAATGGGCCCTTCGATTGAAGTGGCGGTTGAATCAGTTTAATTGAAATTTTTTAGCAATGAATAGAAATCAAAAATCAAATTTAGTTTCGTCATTAAAAAGCACTCTAATTGGAAGTGCTTTTGTGGCTGTAATTCATTACAGAGGAATGACGGACAAACAATTATACGATCTGCGTGTCGCCTTAAAATCAAAAGGTTGCAACATCAAGATCTCAAAAAATACTTTAGTAAAAGTTGCCATCAAAGGAACTGAACTCGAAGCTCTTACTCAACATCTTGTTGGGCCAGTTGCAGTTCTTTATTCTCAAGATCCAGTGGCTCTTGCAAAAGTTATTTCCGATACTGCAAAAAAAGTAGAGGTAATTAAAATCGTTACAGGTTTTTTTAATAAAACTTTAATGTCAGAGTTCGCTGTTAAAGAAATGGCAAAACTTGGATCTCTCGACGAGGTTCGTGCTTCGTTTGTTGGATTACTCAAAGGTGCTCAGTCAAAATTTGTTAGAGTTCTTAACGCTCCAAAAGACGGTTTAGCAACTTTAAAAACACAATAATTAAAATTCTATTAACTTAAAATAAAAAGAAATATGTCAGTAAATTTAGAACAAATTGCAGAAACATTATCAAACCTTACAGTGCTTGAACTTGCCGATTTAAGCAAAAAATTAGAAGAAAAATGGGGAGTTTCTGCTGCCTCTTTTGCAGTCGCCGCTCCAGCCGCAGCTGCAGCCGTAGCTGAAGTCAAAGATAAATTCGAAGTAGTTTTAATCTCTGCTGGAGACAATAAAATTAATGTAATCAAAGAAGTTAGAACTATTACAGCTCTTGGCTTAAAAGAAGCCAAAGATTTAGTTGAAGGAGCTCCGAAAACTTTAAAATCAGATGTTCCAACAGCAGAAGCTGAAGAAATCAAGAAAAAACTTGAAGCAGCTGGCGCTAAAGTTGAGTTAAAATAACTTGCATAAAATTAATATAAAGCCAATCATTACTGATTGGCTTTAAGTATTTGTTGAGAATTTTGTTTTTACAAAATTCATCAATCTTAAAATTGATTAAAAATCCGAATAAAATTTATTATGGTTCAATCAAGAAATTTCGACCAAACTCTTCTAAGAAAAAGTTTTAGCAATAACCAAGATAGAGAAGGAATACCGCATTTAATTTCCCTTCAAAAAGAATCATATGAAAAATTTCTTCAAGCAAATGCAAAGCCGGAAGAGCGTAAAAATGTTGGAATACAATCCGTTTTTAATTCATTTTTTCCAATTTCTGACTCAGCGGGAAAGGTCTCGGTTGAGTTTATAAGTTATTCACTAAAAGAACCAAGACACGAATATAGTGAATGTTTGTCAGCTGGAAAAACTTTTTCATCAGCTTTAAGTGCGCATTTGCGCTTAATATTGTGGCATCAAGAAGAGGGAAGTGAAATAAAAGAAATTCGCTCCATCAAAGAGCAAGAAGTTTACTTGTGCGAAATCCCCTTAATGACCGAAAGCGGTAGCTTTATTTTCAATGGTGCCGAAAGAGTGATAGTTTCTCAAATGCGTAGGGCCCCCGGAGTTTTCTTTGATAGTGAGAATGTTAAAATTTCTGGATCAAAATCTTATACTGCAAAAATTATTCCACATATCGGTTCTTGGTTAGATTTTGAATATGACAGCAAAGATATTTTACATTTCAGAATTGACAAAAAAAGAAAAATTCCAGCAACAACTTTACTTAGAGCAATTGGCTTAAATTCTGAATCAATAATTCAAAATTTTTACGGTTCATCTGAGGCTTCAATATGTAAAAAAGGTTGGGCTTTTAAATTCGATCAACAGCTTTTCAATACCAAAAAAATTCAACATGATTTAATTTGTCCAGATACTGGAGAAGTTATTGTCAAAGAAGGAACAAAAATTAATAGAAAATTAATTGAAAAACTTCAAGAAGATAAATTCGATAGTTATTTATTGAACGATGAAGCTTTGCTCGGATTTGTTTATGCTCAAGATTTAATTGAAGCCGAAACTGGCGAAATGTTGCTTGAAGCTGGTTCGATTGTTACCGCAGAGAGTTTAGAAATTTTACAAAAATTAAATTTTAAAAAAGTTTTAATAATCAACCCAAGTAAATCAGATATTGGACCATATATTTATAATACTTTGTTGGTCGATAAAAATATCACTCAAAAAGATGCCTTATTTGATATTTACAAAGCGGTTAGATTGGGTGAAGCTCCTTCTTCAGTTGAAGTCGCTAAAAATTATTTTGATAATTTATTTTTCAACGATACGAGATATAACTTATCCGATGTCGGTCGTATGAAAATGAATCATCGATTAGGGCTTGAAATTTCAACTTCAACTTTATTTTTAACAAGTAAAGATGTTGAGCAAACTATCAAAATTTTAAGCAAAATTAAACATAATGATCTCAAAACAGATGATATCGATAACCTTGCAAACCGTCGCGTAAGAGCAGTTGGTGAGCTTGTTGAAAATCAAATGCGTATTGGTATGGCAAGGGTCGAAAAATCGATAATTGAAAAAATAAATTCAGTTGATGTTGATACCTTAATGCCACAAGCAATAATCAATTCAAAACCATTAATTACTTCGGTGAAAGATTTTTTTGCGACTTCGCAATTATCACAATTTATGGATCAAACTAATCCACTATCCGACATTACTCACAAGCGTCGCCTATCAGCTCTGGGTCCAGGTGGTCTTACTCGTGAGCGTGCCGGTTTTGAAGTTCGTGACGTTCATCCAACTCATTACGGCAGAATTTGTCCGATTGAAACTCCCGAAGGTCAAAATATTGGTTTGATTAACAGTTTGGCAACTTATGCCAGAGTCAATGATTTTGGATTTATTGAAACTCCTTATCGTAAAGTTGTTAATGGCAAAATAACTAGCGAGGTTCAGTATTTATCGGCGATGGGCGAAGTTAATTTTGCAATCGCTCCTTCAAATGTTGAGGTTGACGAAAAAGGCAATATTACATCCGATTTGATTAGCTGTCGTAAAAATGGTGAATTCATAATGCTTACACCAGAAAAGATTGATTATATCGATGTTTCAACCAAACAAATAGTTTCGATCGCAACAACATTAATTCCATTCCTTGAAAATGATGATGCCAATCGTGCTTTAATGGGTTCGAACATGCAACGCCAAGCGGTGCCACTTCTTCGTCCCGACGCTCCTTTAGTTGGAACAGGAATGGAGGCTATTATCGCCACGGATTCGGGTGCTACTGTGCGTTCCAAAAATGACGGCGTAGTAAAATTCGTTGATTCTTCAAAGATAATTATTGAACATATTGACGAAGATGGTTGTGCTAAAATTGATATTTGCAATCTAAAAAAATATGTAAGAACCAACCAAGATACTTGTATCAATCAACATCCAACGGTGGAAGTTGGTCAACATGTTAGAGCTGGTCAAATCATCAGTGATGGACATAGTATTGCCAATGGCGAAATAGCTCTTGGTAAAAATGTTCGCGTCGCTTTTATGCCTTGGAATGGTTACAATTTTGAGGATTCAATTATAATTTCTGAAAAACTTTTAGCTGACGATACTTTCACTTCAATTCATATTGAAGAGCTTGAAGTAGTTGCTCGTGATACTCGTTTAGGGCCCGAAGAGATAACTCGCGATATTCCAAATGTTAGCGAAGAAATTCTCGCAAAACTTGATGAGGAAGGAATTATTCACATTGGTGCCGAAGTTAAACCAGGTGATATTCTAGTCGGAAAAACCACTCCAAAAAGTGAGTCTCCAATGACTCCTGAAGAAAAATTATTAAAAGTAATTTTTGGAGAAAAGGCTGCCGATGTAAAAGATTCATCGCTTTATGTTCCAACTGGAATAGGCGGAACCATTGTTGATGTAAGAGTGTTTCTGAGAAAAGGAATTGAAAAAGACGAGAGATCAATTTACATTGAAATGCAACAAATCGAAGAATTGTCAAAAAGAAAAAATCTTCAAATACAATTTTTAGAAAATTCTCTTAAAGAATCTTTGATAAAAGCTTTTCTTGGCAATAAAATTTCTTCTTCATTAGATAAAATAAAATCTGGAACCAAACTTGACGAAGATGCTTTAAATCAACTTTCTAAGGCTCAATTAATCAAGATTGTTGTTGAAGATTCTAAAGTGATGGATAGAGTTGAAAAAATTATCAAAGTGAATTCTAAGCAAGTTGCCGAAGTCGAAAAAGAATATAATGACAAGGTCTCAAGAATAAAAGCTGGAGACGAATTAGGGCAGGGAATTTTAAAAATCGTTAAAGTTTACATTGCTTCTAAATATCGTTTACAACCCGGTGATAAAATGGCGGGACGCCACGGTAATAAAGGTGTTGTTTCTAAAATCGCTCCGATTGAAGATATGCCTTATTCTGAAGATGGCGAACCGGTTGATATAGTTTTAAATCCGCTGGGTGTTCCGTCGCGTATGAATGTCGGACAAATTCTTGAAACACATTTGGGTTTTGCTTCAATAGAGCTTGGTAAAAAAATCGGAAAACTTCTCGATGATGTTTCTAACCAAAAAGCCGAATATGTTAAAAAAGTTCGCCAAACATTGCTCCAAATTTATTCCTCCGAAGATGAGGTTAAAAGAATTAGTGCAATGCCAGAAAATGAATTATTGGAATTTGCTCATCGCTTAAGAAACGGAGTTCCTTTTGCTACAGGAATTTTTGAAGGTGCCAAAGAAGAATATATTACTAAACTTCTTGACATTGCGGGCGTTGATAATTCGGGTCAGATACAACTTTGCGATGGAAAAACAGGAGATAAATTTGATCGTAAAGTTACGGTTGGATATATTTACATGTTAAAATTACATCACTTAGTTGATGATAAAATTCACGCTCGTTCAATTGGACCTTACAGTTTAATAACTCAACAGCCTCTAGGTGGTAAATCGCATTTTGGTGGTCAAAGATTTGGTGAGATGGAATGTTGGGCATTGCAAGCATACGGTGCGGCTTATACTCTTCAAGAAATGCTCACGGTAAAATCTGATGATGTGGTTGGAAGAATAAAAATATACGAATCGATAATTCAAGGAAATCAAAACTTTAATTGTAGCATTCCAGAATCATTCAATGTTATGATTAAAGAAGTCCGTTCGCTTGGATTAAATATTGAACTTATTGAAGAATAAATAAATTTCTTGTAGCTTTTTAATTAAAAGCTACAAGATTTAAAAGAATTTTTAAAAATTTTTAAATTATTAAATTAAATTAAAACTCATGACACTCGCAGGAACTTCTTCTCATGGTCTCTTAAGTATTTCAAATAATAGCTCCGTTGATTTACTCGACTTTAATGCTATAAAAATAACGATTGCCAATCCCGACAAAATTAGATCGTGGTCCTTTGGTGAGGTTTCGAAGCCCGAAACCATTAATTACAGAACTTTCAAACCTGAAAGAGATGGTTTATTTTGTGCTCGCATATTTGGTCCAATCAAGGATTACGAATGTTTGTGCGGAAAATATAAAAGAATAAAATATAAGGGCATAGTTTGCGAAAAATGTGGTGTTGAAGTTACTTCTTCGAAAGTTCGTCGCGAAAGAATGGGACACATTGAATTAGCGGCTCCGATAGCTCATATTTGGTTCTTAAAATCTCTTCCTTCGAGAATCAGCACAATGCTTGGTGTTACTTTAAAATCAGTTGAAAAAGTTATTTATTTTGAAGCTTACATCATTACTGATAGCTTAATGACGCCACTTAAAGAGGGTGAAATTATCACCGAAGAAGAATATGAAAAATTGCAAAAAGAGCATGGCTATGGCAGTTTTGTTGCCGAAATGGGTGCTGAAGCGGTGCAAAAAATTTTACAAAAACTCGATCTAAAAAAATTACAAAAAGAACTACGCGAAGAACTCACCGTAGTTACTTCTGAAATGAAAAAAGAAAAAGCCATCAAAAGATTAAAATTAGTTGAGCAATTCTTAGAATCCGTTGACAACAAACCAGAATATATGGTGATGACGGTTCTGCCGGTTATCCCGCCAGATATTCGCCCATTGGTTATGCTTGATGGCGGTCGTTTCGCCACTTCGGATTTAAATGAACTTTATCGTCGCGTAATTAATCGTAATAATCGCTTGAAAAGATTATTAGAGCTTGGTGCTCCCGACATCATTATTAAAAACGAAAAAAGAATGTTGCAAGAGTCGGTCGATGCCTTGCTTGATAACGGTCGCTCAGGCGCGGTCGTTAAAAATTCCAATAAAAAACCTTTCAAATCTTTAAGCGATATGCTTAAAGGTAAACAAGGGCGTTTCCGTCAAAACTTACTTGGAAAACGAGTTGATTATTCAGGTCGAAGCGTTATCGTGGTTGGTCCAGAATTAAAACTTCATCAATGTGGTTTGCCTAAAAAAATGGCATTAGAATTATTCAAACCATTCATTTATTCTAAACTTGAATTATACGGAAAATCACCGTCAATTAAAGTTTCTAAAAAAATGGTTGAATCCGAAAGACCCGAAGTTTGGGATATTCTTGACGAAGTAATTAAAGAACATCCAGTTTTATTAAACCGTGCTCCAACACTACATCGTCTTGGTATCCAAGCTTTTGAACCCGTGCTAACTGAAGGTAAAGCTATTCAACTTCATCCTTTGGTTTGTTCGGCATTTAACGCCGATTTCGACGGTGACCAAATGGCGGTGCATGTTCCATTGTCAATCGAGGCACAAGTTGAGGCGCGTGCCTTGATGATGTCAACTAACAACATTTTAAGTCCTGCAAACGGTAAGCCAATCATCGTTCCATCGCAAGATATTATTCTTGGTTTATACTACATAACCATGGAACGCAAAGACTTTTCTTCAAAAAAATCCTATCCAATTTCTGACGAATATGAACTTGAACATGCTTTGAATAGCGAAGTTATTTCTCTGCATGACAAAATTTTATATCGTTACATCGTTCCTAATGCAAATGGCGAAAGAGAAAAAGTTAGAATTGAAACTACGGCTGGAAGAGTCGCAATTTATAATTCTCTTCCGAATGCAATGAAGGGTAGTTTTGAAGTTGTCAATAAAGTTATGACTAAAAAAGCTGTAACAAATTTAATTGATACGGTTTATCGTAACTGCGGACAAAAAGAAACCGTAATGTTTTGCGATAGAATCATGGCTTTAGGATTCAAAAACGCTTGCATCGCTGGTATTTCAATCGGTAAAGATGACATGATCATTCCTAAGCAAAAGCAATTTCACATTGCCGAATCTTTTGACATGGTTAAAAAGCTTGAGAAACAATACCGTGAAGGCTTGATAACAGCCGGTGAACGCTATAATAAAGTCGTCGATGAATGGACAAGTTGCACCAATAAAATCTCCAAAGAAATGATGAAAAATATAGCTTCTTTCGATATTCCTTCTGAAGCAAATTCTATCTTCATGATGGCGGATTCTGGTGCTCGTGGTTCTGAAAATCAGATTAAACAAGTTGCCGGTATGCGTGGTTTGATGGCGAAACCATCAGGCGAAATTATCGAAACCCCAATCACTTCAAACTTCAAAGAGGGATTGAGTGTTATGGAATATTTCATTTCCGCTCACGGTGCTCGTAAAGGTTTGGCGGATACCGCACTTAAAACTGCTAACTCTGGTTATTTAACTCGCCGTTTGGTCGATGTTTCTCAAGATTGTATTGTTATTGAAGAAGATTGCGGAACTCACAACGGTCTTTTAATTGAGCCAGTAATTGACGATGGCAGAACTATAGTTTCTTTGGCGGAAAATTGCCTCGGAAGAATTCCTCTCGAAGATGTTAAAACCTTAGATGGAAAGAGAGTGCTAGTTCAAGCTGGTCAAATGATCGACGAAGCTTTAGCTGATGAAATCGATAAAGCGGGAATCAAATCACTTCGCGTTCGTTCGGTCTTAACTTGCGAAAGTAAAGATGGCGTTTGCGTAAAATGTTACGGTCGTGATTTGGCGACTGGTAATATCGTTAGTATTGGTGAAGCTGTAGGCGTAATCGCGGCTCAATCAATTGGTGAACCGGGAACGCAATTAACGATGAGAACTTTCCACATTGGTGGTGCGGCTCAAAGGGGTGCAGAACAATCTTCGATTTCCGCCGTGTCTGATGGTAAAGTTAAATTCAGTGAAAAATCAACATTAACTAATCGCGACGGCAAAACCGTTGTAATTGCTAGAAACTCCGAAATAACTTTGGTTGATAAAAGTGGAGCAGAAATACATCGTTATAAATTGCCTTACGGTGCCATCATCAATCACAAACATAATTCGGAAATTAAAAAAGGCGAACATTTGGCAGAGTGGGATCCTTACAATATTCCAGTAATTGCTGAGGCGACGGGCGTTATAAAATATAATGATTTATCCGAAAATGTTTCGCTTCGTGAAAAAATTGAAGAATCGACAGGTGTTTCAACCAAGATAGTTATGGATTGGAAGCAATATTCCAAACAAGATTTGAAACCGCGTCTTTCAGTTGAAGATGGCACGCAAAATCTTTTAAAAGAATATGCACTTTCAATCGGCACCATCATTGGTACATCAAATGGCGACGAGGTTAAAGCCGGTGATGTTATCGCCAGAATTCCAAAAGAATCTTCAAAAACTCGTGATATCACGGGCGGTCTTCCGAGGGTTGCCGAATTGTTCGAGGCGCGTAAGCCTAAGAACGCGGCCATCATGAGTGAAGTTGATGGTAAAATTGAATTTGGTAAAGATTATAAAACCAAACGCCGTATTATTGTTCGTCCCGATGACGCTTCTAGAGAGCCGATCGAATATAGTATTTCAAAAACTAAACATTTGTTCGTAGGCGAGGGTGATGCGGTCAAAAGAGGCGATGTCTTGATTGACGGCAATCTCGTTCCGCACGATATCCTTAGAATTCAAGGCATGCAAGCCTTCACTTCTTATATGGTTAATGAAGTTCAAAAAGTTTATCGCATGCAAGGTGTGAAAATCGATGATAAACATATCGAGGTTATTATTTCAATGATGTTAAAACGCGTTGAAGTAACCAGCTCCGGCGATACTACGCTATTGGCGGGCGAATATGTTGATCGCGATGTTTTCGAAAATGTTAATGTCAAAATGATCGATAGCAAAATGAAACCAGCGGAATGTTCTCCAGTCCTGCTTGGAATCACTAAAGCTTCATTGCAAACTAAATCATTTATTTCGGCCGCTTCGTTCCAAGAAACGACTCGAGTTTTAACTGATTCAGCGGTGCAAGGTCGTGTTGATAGTTTACGCGGTTTGAAAGAAAATATCATCGTCGGTCGCTTGATTCCAGCTGGAACAGGCTTGATGGCGAGTAGATTTAGAAAAATGGCGAACGAACAAAAATAGTTCGATAAATTAAATTTTTAAAAAATTTAAAAATACATTGAGCCCTTCTCCATCAAAAAAGGAGAAGGGCTTTTTTGTTGAGAGTTTTGGCGTTGTTAAAAAAAGTAGTAAAAAGTCGCGCAAAATTTCGATTTAAAATAACTAATTGCTCAAAAATATTTTGCTTAATTTAAAAATTGAGTAAAAATAAAATTCTAGAAATAGTTCAAAATAGCAATCGACAAAAATAAATAAAAATTATGCTAAATCAAGAATTTATAATTAAATTCAAGAAAAATACTAGAGCTTACTACTCGTTGATGATTTTTAGTTTTTTATTTATAATTTCATTTTTTTCTGAAATTATTGCCAATGATAAACCACTTTTAATAAGATTTGACAATCAATTTTTCGTGCCGATTTTGCAAGAAATTCCCGAAACAAAATTTGGTGGCGAATTGTTGACAAGTGCCGATTATCTTGATCCTGAGGTGCAAAATTTAATTAATAAAAATGGTTGGATAATTTTTGCGCCAATTCCGTTTTCTTTCGACACAATTAATCTTTCGATTAAAGAGCGAGCACCGTCGCCACCTACAAAATCAAACCTTCTTGGCACTGATGATCAAGGGCGCGATGTTTTGTCGCGAATAATTTACGGCATTAGAATTTCGTTAATTTTCGGCTTAATTTTGAGTTTTTTTTCATTATTAATCGGTATTTCATTGGGGGCGGTGCAGGGCTATTTTGGCGGGCTCATCGATTTATTTTTACAAAGATTTATTGAAATTTGGTCGAGCTTGCCCGTCATGTTTTTATTAATAATTCTATCGTCAATAATCGCTCCAAGTTTTTTAACATTATTAATTTTGATGTTGATGTTTAGCTGGCTCGGCGTAGTTTCTTATGTTCGTGGTGAGTTTTTGCGTTTACGCAATTTCGATTATATTTTGGCGAGCAAAGCCTTGGGCGCTTCCAGTTTTCGCATAATTTTAAAACAAATTTTGCCGAACGCTTCGCCGATAATTATTGCCAATTTGCCATTTTTATTGGCGTCTTCAATCACAACTTTAACCGCTCTCGATTTTCTTGGTTTAGGTTTGCCCGTAGGCTCGCCATCGCTTGGCGAACTTTTGGCTCAAGGCAAAAATAATATCAACGCTTATTGGCTTGGAATTTCTGGATTTGTAATCATCACTTTAATTTTAACGATTTTAGTTTTTATCGCCGAAGGTTTACGCGACGGATTCGACAACCGAAAATAATTTTATTTTCAGAAATAAAACTAGACTTTTAGTTGCTAAAAAATATTATTTTGGCAAAATTTTTTTCAAAAATTAATTAAATAATTACAAAATGCCAATTGAAATATTAATGCCCGCCCTTTCTCCGACCATGAAAGAAGGCAATCTTGCTAAGTGGGTAAAAAAAGAAGGTGATAAAATTAAGGCGGGTGAAGTTATCGCCGAAATCGAAACCGACAAAGCAACCATGGAAGTTGAGGCGGTTGACGAAGGAACTTTGGGCAAAATTTTAATCGCCGAAGGCACTGAAAATGTTGCTGTCAATAGCTGTATCGCCTTGATTTTAAACGATGGCGAAGATAAAAAATCTCTCGAAAATTATGTGTCGGCAAATGCTTCAAAAAAAGTTGAAGAAGTAAAAAAAGTTGAAGAAATAAAATCGACGCCAATCGTTGATAATTCTGTAAGCGCAACTCAAAATTCGACAAAAAATTCAAGCATTGATACGAGTATTGTTAAAGCCAGTCCGCTCGCCAAAAGAATTGCCAAAGAAGAGGGCGTTGTCTTGTCGCAAATTGCTGGTTCGGGTCCGCACGGCAGAATCATCAAAGACGATGTTTTGGGATTTGTAAAAAATGGCGGTTCGCGTCAAGGCGTTGTTCATCGCAATCCGCAAGAATTTTACGCGGTTAAAAATAATAATGTGCGTAAAGTTATCGCCAAAAGATTATTGGAATCAAAACAAACCGTTCCGCATTTTTATTTATCTTGTGAATTTAAAATTGATAAATTAAACGAGTTAAGGAGCGCTTTGAATGAGGTCGCCGAGCTCGATGAGAGTGGCAATCCGTCTTATAAAATTTCGGTCAATGATTTAATCATCAAAGCCACAGCGATGGCATTGAAAAAAGTGCCTGAGGCAAATTCTTCTTGGAGCGACGAAGCGATTTTGATTTACAACAATATTGATATTTCAATGGCGGTGGCGATTGATGGCGGGTTGATTACTCCAATAATTAAAAACGCTGACCAAAAATCAATTCAAGATATTTCTAAAGAATCGAAACAACTTGCTAAAAAAGCTCGCGAAGGCAAGCTTGCGCCCGAAGAATTTCAAGGCGGAACTTTTAGTATTTCCAATTTGGGAATGTTTGGAATTGATAATTTCTCGGCGATCGTTAACCCTCCGCAAAGCTGTATTTTAGCGGTGGCTCGTGCTGTTGAAAAGCCAATAGTTGAACATGGACAAATTAAAATCGGACATATGATGAATGTCACTTTATCGTGCGATCATCGCGTTGTTGATGGTGCAATCGGAGCCGAATTTTTGAAGGCTTTGCGTCGCTACATCGAGCATCCAATTTTAAATATTTTGTAGCATATTTTCTAAAAACTAAAAAAAACATTTGCATTAAATTTAATGAATTTTATTTTTAAATAATCCTAATTTTAAATCTTAACTAATAATTTTTTATGATCAAAACCGTTGAAGTAATCGTTATAATCGCATTGATAATATTCTCTTTTTTTCTAGGAGTAAAATATTCCGAATCAGTTAAAAGTCATATGAGTTGGCTTGAAACGCAAGACGAGCAAGAAGTTGAGTTGCCCGACTTATCAAATGAAAATAGTGAAGTTGGTATTTCTGCCGAAGAGGTTGTTGATCCAAACGCTCCAGCCCTTGATAATGTTGATCCAAACGCATCAACTAATCAAGTTGCCCCTGCGGTTCCAGTTGAAAATGCTCAAGTTCCAGCTCAACCAGCCCCAACGCCAGTTGCACCAAGCAATCCTCGTTAATTTAATTTTGCACCACAAAAAAACCTAAACCCAAATATTAACACCACAAATTCTAAACCCAATGTCCACTATCTCTAAGCTAGCTTTAGCGTCATTATTTTTTTTAGGAATTTTTTTCAATGTCAAAAATTCTTTTGCCATTGAATTGCGTTCAAACCGCGAGGCTATTGTTTCGCCAAGAACAAAAAAATTTTACAAAGGCAGTCGCGCCAAACAATATTTATCGCTAACGGGCAATTATTCTTCCGATAATAATTCGCGAAATTATCAAGCTAATTCGCGTTATCTTTATCAAAGTCCAAATTTTATTCATGAATTAAATTTCAACCACGAAGTAAATTATGCCGATGTTGGCAGTGGCAAGAAAAAGCGATATGATGTCAAGACTTCCGAGCTTTATGACGCAACCCTCGCCAGCAAAGCACGAATTTTATCGAGTAATTTTTATGGAGTTTTTTACCATCGCACAATTTATGACGATATGTCGAGTTTTTACTATGATAATCGAACTGCCACAGGTTTTGGCTATATTTTTTTTAAAGATAAATTGGAGGTCGATTTTAGCACTTCAAACCATGTTATGAAAGAGTTGGGAAGCGAAACCGATTACATTATTTCAACTCGTTTAAATTATAAATTTTTGGAAAATTTTACGCTCAATCAACGCAGTTATTTTTTTATTGATCGTTATAGTTTGGACAATGAATTTAAAACCAGTTTGATGTATCGCTTAAATCAAAAATTATCGTTCGAAATTCGCCATAATTTTGAACAAAGAAGATATCGCGAAGCGCCCTATAAACCCTTGATTAACAATGTTTCGCGGTCAATCAATGTTGGCTTTGTTTTTGATTTGGGGGGAGGGTCGTGAGATAATAAAAACTCGAAACTAAAATGAAATTTTGATTAAGAAAAGCGACGAAGCGTTGACTAGTAAAAAAAATATACAAAAAAGTCAATTTTTTGATTTTGTTTCTAACCCCTCCCAAAATTTTCTTGCAGAAAATTTTACCCTCCCGCAAGGGGAGGGTGATTAGCCCGTAAGCTTGAGGAGTGTTTTACTAAATATAGGGGCGCAAGGTGTAAGTGGTCGTGAGATAATGAACTAAGCTAATTATCGTAAAGAATTATAAAAATATTTTGTTTATAAATAAACTATTGACAGAATATTCTTGCAATCAATATAATGTTAATCACAAAATTACATTAGTTATTCTTGAATAAAAATTCATAACTAATCTTAAAATAACACCAAAATAAAAAGATATTAAAAATGAGAAAAACATATTTACCAGCCCATATAGCAAATTATTTTCTTTCAAAAGCTGAGAATGATGGCATCAAAGATATGACGCCAATGAAGTTAATAAAATTGGTTTACTTTTCTTACGCTTGGTATCTTGCGATTTTTGAAAAAAAACTCTTCACAGAAAGGGTGGAAGCTTGGCGCTACGGGCCAGTGGTTCCGTCAATTTATCATGAGTTCAAAAGATTTGGCAATTCGCCAATTCAACAATATTCTATAGATTTTGAATTATCTAAAGAAAATAATAAAATATCTTTTCCTGTTATCGATAAAGATGATGAAGATGCTTTGGGGGTTGTTGGTGCCATATGGAGAACTTATAAAAATTTGGATGGTTGGGATTTGAGTAAAATTACGCACGCAGATGAAAGTACTCCTTGGTCTCTTGCTTATTATGCTCAGGGTGAAAATTCTCCGATGAAAGATGATGAAATTGTAAAAAGAGCCAAAGAAGCGATTGAAAAATATCTTAAATCTGCTTAATCGATGAAAGACAAAGAAAATCTTAATCTTAATCAAAATTTCAGATTAAGTGTTGAAAAATATAAGAAGGAAGATTTTACAAATTTAACTTCACATGTCATAGCGAAGCGCGATGAAAAACTGCGAGGAGAAAAATTAAAACATGATTTCATCAAGCAAGAAATTGATCTCAAGAGTAGTATTTGCGTTTGGGTTATGCGGATTGTTTCTGTTTATCTATTTTTTATAGCTTATATATTGCTTCTTTTGGTTTTGAATGAGGGAAAATTAGAAAGTAGCGTAGTTATAACATTGCTTACGACTACAACCATCAACATTCTCGGGCTACCATATCTGATAATCAAATCTCTTTTTCCAGAAAAGAAAAATTAATTTATAAAATATTTAACTCTCTTTCGCACCATCATTTTCACTTTCTCGATCAAGCTTCGACTTATTGAGAGCGTTGCTTTCTTCGACCTCTTTTTTAATTTTTGCTTCATCTAAATCGCTACGAATTTCTTTAATATTATTAACGCGATGTTCATTGCCAAACATGTCAACAATGATGGTTGAGTCTTCTTCCTCAGCATCTTCATGTTTTAATTTTTCGGAAGCGATGGCTTGATTTACTTCGTGCCGAAGGCTATCAAGTTCAAATTCTTTTTCTAAATCCGTCAAAGAATTTTTGAGTTTTTGATAAAGTTTTTTGCCGTGATAAATCGCCTTGCCGACAAAGCGGGCAATCTCGGGCAGGTCTTGTGGTTTAATAAAAATAAGAATTGCCAATAAAACTAAAAATAGTTCCGCTAAAGAAAAACCAAACATTGTTATTTTGTAAAATTAACCAAAACGACCCGTGATGTAATCTTGAGTCTGTTGATGCGCTGGGTTAGTGAAAATTTTGTCAGTGGTGCCATATTCAACAATTTTTCCCATATTAAAAAATGCCGTCATATCAGAAACCCGCCCCGCTTGTTGCATTGAGTGCGTAACGATAATGATGGTAAAATTTTCTTTGAGTTCATCGATTAATTCTTCAATTTTGGCGGTGGCAATTGGGTCAAGAGCGGAACATGGTTCATCCATCAAAATAATTTCGGGCTCGATGGCGATGGTGCGAGCGATGCATAATCTTTGTTGTTGCCCGCCCGACAAAGCACTGGCTTGGTCGTGAAGGCGATCTTTAATTTCGTTCCATAATCCGGCCTTAGTTAAACTTTCTTCGACGATATTATCGAGTTCGGATTTTTTTTGAAAAAGCCCATGAATTTTTGGACCATAAGCGACATTTTCATAAATAGTTTTAGGGAAGGGATTGGGTTTTTGAAAAACCATGCCAACCCTTGCCCGAAGAAGCACCAAGTCAAGGTCATCATGATATATATTTTTGCCATCTAATAATATTTCACCTTCAATTTTGCAATTTAAAATTGTGTCATTCATGCGATTTAAGCAACGCAAAAAAGATGATTTACCACATCCCGAAGGACCAATCAAAGCAGTGACCGATTTTTCTTTGAAATTAATTTTTACATCAAACAAAGCTTGTTTTTGTCCATAGTAAAGATTAACATTGCTGGCGGTAATTTTATTTTCCATGTTTTTTTTAAAGTAATTTAGAAATCATTTTTTAAAATTATAAAACCAATTTTCACAAATGCAAAGGTTGAAAAAATTTATTCCCAGATCGCTATTTGGTCGCTCAATGATGATTATCATTGTGTCAGCGTTGATTGTGCAACTTGTTTCAATTTATGTTTTTTATTATACCCATCTCGATGTAATCACTAAACACATGGCGCGAAGCGTTATTGCTGAAATGGTTTTTGTCAAAAATTCTGTTAATAAACCGGGATATAAATCATTGCTCAAAGAGCTCTCCGACAACACGGGAATGAAATTTTCTTTTGAAAATAATCGTTGGTTAAAAACTAAAAAAATTGCCGATAGCGATTGGCATAAAAGTAAATTTTATAAATATGTTAATCCGATTATTGACCCTTACAATCGATTCAAATCCGAGCTTGATAATCATGGCTTGAAGCCCTATCAAATTTTTGAAGATCATGAAAACAAAGATATGATAACGGTGAAAGTCCAATCAGAGCGAGGCATCTTGGCGTTCGATATTCCGATTAAAAAAATCACTAGCTCAAGTTCATATGTTTTTACTTTTTGGATGATTTTAACAATGATTTTAACTTCATTAATTTCGATTATTTTTTTTAGAAATCAAATCAGAGTATTGAAAAATTTAAGTGAATTAGCCGAAAAATTTGGTCGAGGGCAAGATGTTTCAAACCTTCGTCCAAGCGGTTCGCAAGAGATTCGTTCGCTTACAATTTCTTTTATAAAAATGAAAGAACGGGTGATGCGTCAAATTTCGCAAAGAACCGATATGCTTTCGGCGGTTTCGCATGATTTACGAACTCCGCTGACGCGCATGAAATTGCAATTGGAAATGTTAAAACAAAGCCCCGAAATCGATGATTTGAAAAGTGATGTTCACGATATGGAAAAATTGGTGAATGAATATTTAGATTTCGCACGCGGTGATGATAAAGAAAAAATAAATATTATCAAAATTAATAAATTTTTAATAGAAAAAATTATTGGTTATTATCAAAAAATGAATCATAATATAAGTTATGAAACAAAAATAGATGATAATTTTGAAATTCCAGTTAAAAAATTAGCACTCAATCGCGCCTTGAAAAACCTTATAAATAATGGTTTAAACCATGCAAATAAAGTTTATTTAAATACTTATCTTTCGCAAAATAATTTAATTATTGAAGTTGAAGATGATGGTCCGGGAATTCCAAAAAAAGAACGACAAAATGTTTTTAAACCATTTTATCGCATTGATAATTCACGCAATCTCGATAAGGTCAACGAGTCGGTGGGCTCCGGGCTCGGAATGGCGATTGCGCTTGACGCCATCACCTCACATGGTGGCAGAATTTCTTTAGATGATTCCAAAAAATATGGCGGACTTTTAGTACGAATTTTTATTCCGTTTTAGAAGTTAAATTTGCTTACGCAAATTTAGGAAGAAGTTGAATCGCTTCGTCGCGAATGAATCGCGACATTCGCGATGAGATTTTTGTTTTTTTTATTATTGGTGCTTAGGCTATTTTTTAAAAGCGAAGAACTCGCGATGAATTTTTGGTTTTGAAAAATATTTTTAAGCCTTCTTTTCACATTCTCTTATCAAGACCATCATCGTAAAAAAATTATTTGACAAAAAAAATAATTAGCTAAATTTACTCACACAAATTGGCACTAGCCACCGAAGCTCTTCATAACCTAATTGTAAAATGAAATTATGAAGAGCTGACTAAATAAAAATTCACAAAATTATTTCCCGAAAATCACAATTTCAGAAATGGCATTTTTAATCGCCATAAATTGATTATTTGGAAGCTCTCCCATTCTTTTTCTTAATTTTTTACTTTCAAAAACTCTAATTTGCGAAAGCATCGCGGATTGTTCTTTATCTTTAAAATTAATTCTAAAATAAAATTTATTTTCTTTGCATTTAGTTGTAAGAGGCACTCCAAGAAATATTTGTTTATTAAATTTTCGTAA
>CAJBXX010000304.1 GCA_903959715.1 uncultured Alphaproteobacteria bacterium
AGCATTATTATTGACTTTTTTATAAAACAAAAATAATTCTTACTTCCTAATAACACTTTTATTATATCCGTAAACAAAATAAATGAAAATTCCAAGCAAAGTCCACACTAAAAAATAATGCCAATTACGCGTTAATAATTCAAAAGTTAAATATCCGCAAGATAGCACTGCCAATGGTCCAACGACAAAAACCAACGGGCATTTAAAACTTCTTTTTAAATTTGGTTGCTTGACGCGTAAAATCATAACCGCCAAAGCGACAACGATAAAACCAAATAAAGTGCCGATGCTCGTCATTTCGCTTAAAGTTTCGAGTGAAAAAATGCCGGCAACCAAGGCGACGCCAATTGTCGTCAACAAAACGCTAATATGCGGAGTGTTGTATTTTTTATGAATTGAGCTCAATTTTTTTGGAAGCAAGCCATCGCGCGACATTACGAAAAAAATTCGCGATTGACCGTAAAGCAAAACCAACAAAACCGAAGTAATGCCGGCAATTGCACCCGTTGAAACCAAAGCCGATCCAATATTACTGCCATTGTCTCTTAATGCTCTTGCAAGCGGTTCGGGATTGTTTAATGTTGAAAAATTAACAATGCCATTTAGCACCAAAGCCACTGTTGCGTAAAGAATTGCACAAACTCCGAGTGAAAAAATTATGCCAATCGGCAAATCGCGTTTAGGATTTTTACACTCTTCCGCCGTTGTCGCCACCGCATCAAATCCAATATAAGCGTAAAAAATCGCCGCCGCTCCCGCCATAACTCCGCCAAAGCCAAAAGGCATAAAATTATTATAATTTTCAGGCTTAATCATCGGCACCGCCACCACTAAAAAAATAAAAATTACCGCCAATTTTACAAAAACTAAAATGCGGTTGAACTTAACGCCCTGGCTCGTTCCGACATAAAGCATCGAACCAATTAATAGCACGATCAAAGTTGCTGGCAAATTTATGATTCCGCCTTCGCTCGTTGGCATTGTAAGCATTTCGGGCAATGAAATTCCTGCCGAATGCAAAATTCCCACCATATATCCCGACCAGCCATTCGCCACCGCCGAGGCACCGATGCCATATTCTAAAACCAAACCCCAACCAACTAACCACGCCACAAATTCGCCAATAACCGCATAGGTGTAGGTGTAAGCGCTGCCTGAAACTGGCACCATCGAAGCGATTTCGGCATAAGCAAGTGCCGCAAATAAACACGCCAAGGCACCAATTAAATAAGATAAAGCGATGGCTGGACCGGCATGAGTCGCCGATGCGGTGCCGGTTACGACAAAAATTCCCGTCCCGATTGTGCAACCAATGCCAATCATTATTAAATCAAATGCGGTGAGTGATTTTTTGAAGGAATTTTTTTGCGAAGAAGCGATTAATGCTTCGATTGATTTTTTACGAAAGATGTTCATTGGTAATATTTGTAAATTAAAAATTTATTATCATCAAAAATAAACTACGGTTTTAAACAATCTAGTAAAAAATAAATATGCTAATTTTTTAAATCTAATTCATGTAAAAAATTTATACTTATAAGAATTGAATCTATTAGAGGGAATAATTTTTTATTTTATTTCTTCGCCAAAGCACTTTTTTTATAACCGTAAGAGAAATAGAAAATAATGCCGAGAACAAACCAAATTAAGAACGGCTTGTAGTGATCTTGCAATAAT
>CAJBXX010000305.1 GCA_903959715.1 uncultured Alphaproteobacteria bacterium
TGCACCCGTAGCTCAACTGGATAGAGTATCTGACTACGGATCAGAAGGTTAGAGGTTCAAATCCTCTCGGGTGCACCATTAATTTATAAAAATATGCAACCACAAATTTCTTCAGCCCAAAATCAACTAGCCATATTTTCAAAATTTCGTCAAGAATTAAATTGTGATAAAGATAAAATCGTATTTTATCTTGAAAATAGTTGCTTAAGCGCCAAAGATTCTTTAAATAAAATACAAACTTTTGCCGAAGATCTATATCGAGATAAGGAGATTATTTTTGTTGAGCATGTGAGTGCAAACCATTTTCAAATTCAAAAAAAAGAAAGAAATAGCTGGAATTTAACAAGAAAGGATGTTTATGGTGATGGTAGATGCGGTATAGTTTCGGCAATGGTTGCGCTTAAAGAGCTTGAACTTATAAATGATGACGAATTCAATAAATATATTGATCATCGATCAAGATTCAATAAATTAAAAGATGGTTTTGGCGAAAGGGGAACTCAAAATGATAGAGATGAATTGGCGGAATTTCTTTGTAAAGATATTACTGATCCAGCAACAAAATTAACACATCAAGATAAAATTTCTACTTTGCTTTCGGACCCTAGACGAGAAAACTGGCTTGATTCCGATACAATTAAAGAAGTTTTGGCAAGCAAGGCAAGCGCAAGGGCAAATATTAAAATATTTGGACAAAATACTCAATTTGAGAGAGATTATGATGGCGAGGAAGAAACTCTTTTATTAAAAATTAAAGATACCAAGTTTGAGGTGGCGACAGTTCTTCTTGGTCTTTTGGTTCAAAAATTCCAAGGTCCCACAACAATAAAGTTTGCAATAAATCATTCGAATTTATTTGAAGGAGAAGATCCTCAACTTAAGATTAAATTAGGATTTCCTGAAGGCAGAAAAGTTGAATTTTCGGATATTTTCCCAATCGCTGAATCAAGAGAAAAAATGCGGTGTTTTTATACTGATAATAGCGATAATGTTTCTAGTTTTCTTCAAACCTTCGATCAATTAAATTTTAACGAAGCAACGCTTACGGCAACCTCCAACGGACCCGAATTTGTAAAATTATTTAAAAATGTTGGGTTGTTAATTCATCAGATTGATCATATAAAAAAAACGCAACCTGATTATCGAGGCATTCCTGATATTACGCAGAGTAAGGAAAAATGGGATGATTTGGCTTATAAAATTTTACAATCAACCGACTCTGCTTTTGCTGAATTAAAAAAAGATATTAAGGCAATTAGAGCAAGATGGAGAGTTGGAGAAAATGAAGAGAGGTTAGCTGGAACTGTTGAAAAAGCGAAACAAGCTACTATAACGCAATCAAAAGTTTCTGACAAAGTTCAGGTCCCCGCTGGATTTGATGATGACATTTTGAGTGATTTTTTGAGTGATTTAATGAAAAATTTTAAGCGTCTTGAAAATAGCGGTTCAATTCCTGATAAGGAGATTTTTTTGTCAACTTGTCAACTTGTTAGTTTGCAAGCTTCTAGTCTAAAAGATAAAGATGAATTTTTAAAATCATTTGCAAATTTTTTCTTCGATAATTTAGAAAATTTTTATGCCATTGGAGATATGGAAACTGCCAATTTGGCATATGGAAATTTTAACAGAATTAATGATAACTTAGGAAAAGCTGGAGTTAAAACTCTCGAAGAGTTTTTAGATGAAGGTTTCCGCAAAAAACATTACCAACATCAAAAAACAAGAACCGATGGATATTTTGATGTTTTACTTAAAGATGAACCAGTGGTGGAGGAAAAATTAAAACAATTTTCTTTGGAGCTTTTGAATCAAAGCGATGAATATATAAAAGATTTACATAAAAAAATAGAAAAGCATTTTAAAAAAGAAGGAACCTTTTTTGAAAAAATAAAAACGCTTAGAGATGTTTTTAAGGGTGATGTTTTGGAAACTTATGCCGAATTTTTTTCAAAAATTGATTCGTCATTAATTCCAGATTCTTGTAAACCAAGTCCAGATCACGCCTATTTTGGATGGGGCCAACAAATAGAAGTAATAACAACCGATAATCCAAAAAGCTTTGAGTTAAAAAAAGATGGAAAAAAAATAACAAGTATTCAATATGAAGGCGAAGTAGATAATTTAGAATGGTTTAAAAGTATCCAAGACGAAAAATTGCGAGCCCTTGAAATTACTAATTTTTTTAGATCTGCAAATAACAATATTATAATTTATTATGAAAATGAAACTACGCCAGAAGTTCTTAAATTAGAGAACAGAAGCCATTATAAAGTTAACAAAAAAAGTGGAAAAGTCGAAAAATCAAGGGAGCAAGATGTGGAAAAATATGATTCTCTCAAATTTAAATTAAGAAATCTTGAGAAAGAGGATTCTTCTATTAATCATCCGGGCGCAATAGAGCCATCTCCAGAAGTAAGTTCTAGAAGTGATCGTAATTTTTTTGAACAATTGGCAGGCGTTGTTTGTTGCGGAGATGCGGGGCATCAATAAAAATAAAAAACTTAATTGCAATTTATTACTTTCTTGAACACTTAAAAAATATATACTTGTTAAAAATTATTTTTAATTTAGGATATTATAAATTTGTTTGTATTAATTATTGAAAAATATTTTTTATATTTGCAAATAAATTTTATTCAATTTTAAGTGCCACATTATGCCACAAAGAACTCCAAATAATACAAATTTTCTTTCTTTTAGAAGGGTAGATGACAATAATGATGATGATATTTTTGAAGTATTTGAAGAGTCAGATCGACAACAACAAAAAGAAGATCCAGTGAAAAAACAAGATCTAACTCTTCCTCGATTGGAATTTGCCCCCATTAATAAAGATCTACCCGAAAATGAATTTTTTGAAAAATTAAAAAAAAGCGACGCCCTTCCAACAGCTAAGCAAATCGAAAACAATTCTTATTTTAAAAATGAGTTTGGAGAAAATATTTCTCATCTCGCTGCCAAGTATGGCAGATCTGAAATTTTGGCTGGTATTATAACAAACTTAAAGCGTCATGATAATTTAAAAGGACCTACAGCAAAAAGTTATTCATCGAGTTTATTTGATATATTTTATAATAATGATGAGAGAATCGTAGAATCAGCAATATCAAAAACTAACGATAAATATATTAAAGATCTATGCAATGAATTCAAAGAAACCTTATTGCACCGCGCTTGCGAAAAGGGTTTTGAAAAATCGGTCGAATTATTATTGAAAAAAAATTGTGATGTTAATGCGATAGATTCTCTTCTTGAAACCCCTTTGCACAAGGCTGTACAAAATGATCACATTGCAACAACAGAGATATTATTAAATAGCTCAAAAATTAGAATCGATGCCCAGAATTCATCAAAAGAAACCGCGCTTCATATTGCTTGCGAAAACAATTTTAAAAATTTGGCTAAATTATTAATTTTAAAAAATGCAGATTTAAATATAAAAAATGAAAAAAATCTAACTCCGCTTCAGATCGCTGTTAAAAATGGTCATTATGATATTGCTAAATTATTACTCGAAAATGGAGCGGAAGTCGATTGTCGAGGACAATTTGAGCAAACCCCTCTTCACATCGCCGTTAAAAATGGTAATCATGATATTGCCCAATTATTACTCAAAAATGGAGCCGATATTAATGCTAAAAATCAACTTGGATTTACCGCTTTGCATAATGCGGTAAAATCTTCGGATGTCACTGTTGATATGGTTAAATTATTGCTCGAAAATAAAGCTGACATTAATATTAAAGATTCGTCAAATAAAACCGCTTTTGATATCTCTGAAGAAAAACTTAGAAGTTCAAGCTCTAATTATGCTTTAATGGAAATTAAATCGATGTTGGAAGAGAGGCAAAAGTTTGAGGCGTCATCAACATTAAAAGCTTTGTTGGCAGAGGCTTCAAATAGTAGTAAA
>CAJBXX010000306.1 GCA_903959715.1 uncultured Alphaproteobacteria bacterium
AAAAATATAACTATTAATTATTTTTATCATCTTTAACTTCATATTCACCATCAACAACTTTTCCATTTTCTTCATGCGATGAATCATTTTTTGGAGCATCGGAAGCGTTAGTTTCAGCTGATTGATTTGATTGCGAAGCTTGAGCATTTTTATAAATTTGCTCTCCGAGTTTCATGCTATTTTGCATTAAACTTTCTGTCGATTTTTTAATTTCATCAACATTAGCATCGGATTTAGCGACAATTTCTTTTAAATTTTTCAACTCTTCTTCGATTGAATTTTTTGTTGCAGAATCAATTTTATCGCCATGTTCACGCAAAGATTTTTCGGTTTCATAAATCAAAGAATCCGCTTGATTTTTTGCCTCGATTAACTCTTTACGCACTTTATCCGATGAAGCATTTTCTTCGGCATCACGCATCATTTTTTTAATTTCCTCTTCTGATAATCCACCCGAAGATTGAATGCGAATTTGTTGCTCTTTATTTGTCGCTTTATCTTTAGCGGAAACTTTCACAACGCCATTGGCATCTATATCAAACGAAACTTCGATTTGTGGCATTCCTCTAGGTGCCGGAGCGATTCCCTCAAGATTAAATTCACCAAGTAATTTATTGTTTGAAGCAATATCTCTTTCACCTTGAAATACTTTAATCGTAACCGCAGTTTGGCTATCGGCCGCAGTTGAAAATACTTGGCTTTTATTAGTTGGAATTGTTGTGTTGCGATCAATTAATCTGGCAAAAACTCCACCCGCGGTTTCGATTCCAAGCGACAATGGCGTAACATCTAAAAGAATAACATCTTTTACATCACCTTGTAACACCGCACCTTGAATCGCCGCCCCAATCGCCACAACTTCATCGGGATTAACACTTCGATTTGGCTCTTTGTTAAAAAGTTTTTTTACGGTTTCAATAACTTTTGGCATTCTTGTCATGCCCCCGACCAAAATTACTTCATCAATATCAGAAGCTTTCAATCCGGCATCTTGGAGAGCGTTCTCACAAGGCTTAACCGTGCGTTCGATTAAATCATCGACCAATTGTTCTAATTTTGCTCTGGTTAATTTAACATTGAGATGCTTAGGACCCGTAGCGTCGGCGGTAATGTAAGGTAAGTTGATTTCGGTTTCTAAAGTTGAAGAAAGTTCAATTTTAGCCTTCTCCGAAGCTTCTTTTAATCTTTGTAAAGCCAAAGGATCTTTAGATAAATCAACGCTATTATCTTTTTTAAATTCATCGGTTAAATATTTTAAAATTCTCATGTCAAAATCTTCGCCACCGAGGAAAGTATCGCCATTCGTAGACTTAACTTCAAAAACTCCATCGCCAATTTCAAGAACCGAAACATCGAAAGTTCCGCCACCCAAATCATAAACCACAATTGTTTGACCATTTTTTTTATCAAAACCGTAAGCCAATGCTGCCGCGGTTGGTTCGTTAATGATTCTTAAAACCTCAAGTCCAGCGATTTTTCCAGCATCTTTGGTGGCTTGTCGTTGTGAATCGTTAAAATATGCGGGCACGGTTATCACGGCTTTATCAACTTTTTCACCAAGATAACTTTCCGCTGTTTCTTTCATTTTCATTAAAGTGTAAGCCGAAATTTGACTTGGAGAATATTTTTCATTTTTAACTTCGACCCAAGCATCGCCATTGGCTGAAGACACTATTTTGTAGGGAACTAAGCCTTTATCTTTTTCGGTGAGCGGATCATTATATCTTCTGCCAATCAAGCGTTTAATTCCAAAAACTGTATTTTGTGGATTGGTAACCGCTTGTCTTTTTGCTGGCGATCCAACAACTTTTTCACCATTTGAAAGGAATCCAACTATAGAGGGAGTAGTTCTTGCGCCCTCCGAGTTTTCAATCACTTTTATACTAGTTTTACCCTCCATTATAGCTACACACGAATTTGTGGTGCCAAGATCTATTCCGATGACTTTTGACATAAAATTTAAAATAATTTATTGAAGAATTTATTGAAGATTTGAAATATAATTTCTATAAAAAAACTTGACTCAAAATATAATTAATGTAAAAAGTTTTACAAGTGTATAAATCAAATTTCATTTTTTCTCAATGTCATTTAAAAAAAATAAAGCTTTTAGTTTGGTAGAAATATCGGTCGTTATCGTAATTTTAATGATAATGATTGCCGGACTTATTCAATCGTCACGAGTCATTAAAAGCATGAGGCTTACCACCGCAAGAAGCGTAACTCAAAGCTCTGCCATGCCTTGGATTAACTATATCGTAACTTGGTATGACGCCACCGCGGCCGATGCTTTCATTGAAGGCGAAACTGACGATGCCGATTTAATAAGTCGCTGGAATGGTGCTGAAATTCGCTATTCTGATCGCATCACGCTCACTCAAGTCGACGATACCAAAAAGCCAGCCCTAGTTTCAAACGGCATGTATGGATTACCTTCAATTAAATTTGATGGGATAAATGATTATTTACAATCAGAAAATCTAGAGCAAGCAATATTAAGTTATCGCTCCGGCACCGCCTTCATTGTTTTCGAACCAAAAACCGTGGTCTCAACAGAAAAGCGTTCAATTTTTTATCAAGGTTCCGAATGCAATAGAGAGTTTGATCTCGCTTACAGTTTCAACAACATAAAAGGCAATTTTGGTTTAGCATCATCTTCAGAAGGTTGCGGATCAACAAGCGCAACTACTTCAAGTTTTGATTTCGTCGTTCCAAATGAAAAAATGATATCTTCAATTGTCATTTATCAATCACCCATGGTTAACAACTCAGTCGATAATATAAAAATTTTTAGAAATGGTTATCTTCAAACTTCTTCGGCAATAAATGGCGGATATAACAGCCCAATAATTGAGTCGAGTAAAAAATATTCTGACAGCTCTAGTCGCATTTATTTAGGTGCGAAAAAAATGGATAATGGTGCCAATCCAACTTCATTTTTTAACGGCATGATTGGCGAAATAATTGTGTTCAATCGCTCTTTAAACAACGAAGATCGCAAAGAAATTGAAAAATATCTCGGCAAAAAATGGGGCATAAAAGTAAATTATGAATAACGCCTCAAGCCTACAACCATTTCATTTAGCGGTTCCAGTCAATGATTTATCATCGACTCGACAATTTTATGGTCAATTTCTTGGCATGGCAGAAGGTCGCTCTTGCGATCACTGGATCGATTGGAATTTTTTTGGACATCAATTTGTTACCCATTTAAATAAAGAAAAATCAACTCAAAAAATTACCAATCAAGTCGATGGTCATGGCGTTCCAGTTCCGCATTTTGGAGTGGTTTTAGAGTGGGATACTTGGCATCAATTTGCCGAAAAACTTAAAAAAAATTCTATTAAATTTGTTATTGAGCCTTACATTCGTTTCAAAGGAGAAGTTGGCGAACAAGCCACAATGTTTTTTTGCGATCCCAGTGGCAACGCCTTGGAATTCAAGGCTTTCAAAGATATTTCACAGCTTTTTAGACGCTAAATTTATTTAAATTTGCTTCGCAAATTTAGAGAAAAGTTGAATCGCTACACGGCGAGTAAATCGCCGTATCCGCGATGAATTTTTTACATTTACTTTTTTGAAAAAATCTTCGCCGTCATCCCCTCTCCTCGCTTACTGGGAGAGGGGTTATTTGCGTTAAAAAAATAGCCCAAACGGCTATTTTTTAAATGCGAAAAACTCGCGAAAATTTATTTACTTATTTTTTTAATCTTTTGAATCCCGCCTCAAGATCATTTTTTAAATCTTCAACATCTTCCAAGCCAATATTTATTCTTAGTGCGGTTTTGTTGGCGTAAGAATATTTCGTTGCGGTTCTAATGCTTGAAGCATCAAATGGAATAATCAAAGATTCATATCCACCCCAAGAATAACCCATGCCGTAATAATGCAATTTATCCAACATTCTTGCCAAAGCTTCATTGGAATATTTTTTATCGAGAATGATTGAAAATAAACCCGCTGCACCGGTAAAATCTCTTTTCCATAATTGATGATTTGCATCGCTTGGCAATGCCGGATATAAAACTTTTTCGACTTCGGGACGCGATTCAAGCCACTTCGCCATTTCCAAGCCCGACTTAAAACAATGATCCATTCTTAATTTTGCGGTGCGTAAACCTCTTTGCACCATATAAGATGAATATGGCGCCGCCGTTACAGCCATATATCTAAAAGCTTCATACATTACACGAAAATATTTTTCTTGAACCGTGATTGAACCCATCATAATATCGGAATGGCCGTTGATATATTTGGTCAAAGCCATCACCGAAATATCAACTCCGTAATCAAATGGTTTAAAATAAATTCCGCTCGCCCAAGAATTGTCAAGAATCGTCACAATATTATGTTTTTTGGCAATTTTACAAATAGCGGGGACATCTTGAATCTCAAAGGTTTGCGACCCGGGGCTTTCCATGAAAATAACTTTGGTATTTTTCTTGATTAATTTCGCAATTCCTTCGCCAATATGCGGATCAAAATAAGTGGTCTCAATCCCAAATTTTTTCAAAAATTTATCGGCAAAACCGCGAGTTGGCGAATAAACATTATCAACGAGCAACATGTGATCGCCTTGCTTTAAAAATGCAATCAACGCCGTGTTAATCGCGGCCGCACCCGATGAAGTAACGAAAGTATTATAACCGCCTTCGATTTCAGAAATCGCTTGCTCTAAAGCAAAATTAGTTTGCGTTCCGTAGCGACCATATTTCAATTCGTAAGGTTGCACCAAATCATTGTTAGAGTAGCCTCTCTCGGCATACATAAAATCTTTATATGTCGGAAAAACGATTGTTGAAGTTTGATAAATCGGCGGGTTGACCATCCAGCCCTGCTCTTTCGGATTTCTGCCCGCGTGAATTATTTTCGTAGCTTCGTGAATTTTTTTATCCATATTTTACCTCAATTGATTGTCAGATGAAATTAATGGTCCAAGTTTTTTGCCAGCTAAAATATGGACATGAAAATGTTTTACAGTTTGATGGGCATCGCTTCCATTGTTGGTAATCAAGCGAAAACCGCTTTCATTAACTTTTAAATCTTGCGAAATTTTTGCAATTTTTTGAAAAAATTGAGCAATTTTATTGGGATTTTCTTTGGCAACAAAATCAGCGAAATCAATGAATTCGCCCTTTGGAACCACTAAAGCATGAACTGGCGAAGCTTTTGAAATATCGTAAAATGCTAAAATATCCTCATCTTCATAAATTTTTTTTGCCGGAATTTCTCCGCGAATTATTTTGGCAAAAATATTATTTTTATCGTAAAGCATTTTAAAAAAATTAAAATTAATTACTAAATTTTTATTTCTTAAAATCTAAAATAAAAAATACAATTTGCAACAAAGCATTTTTTAAAAATTATGATTGTTATTTGCCAAAAACTAAAATAACATTTTTTTCAAAAAACTAACTTATTTTAAAAAAATGACCGAAAATAAAAAAGACCAAAAACTAGATCAAAAATTTTACACAATTCCGCTTCGTGATGCTGTAATATTTCCTAAAATGACTACAACCATCTTGGTTGGCAGAGAAAAATCGATAAACTCGATCGAACAAGCTTTTTTGAAAAAATGTCCAATTTTTGCCATCACTCAACTCGATTCCAACAGCGATTCTTTCGCCAAAGAAAATCTTAATAAAATCGGAACAATTTGTCGCATAATTGAATTAATAAAAACCCCCGACGGCAATGTAAAAGCCATTCTACAAGGTTTTTTAACGGCAGAATTATTAAAAACAACCGAACATGAAAAATATTTTTTCAGCGAAATAGAAATAATTATCCAACCCAAAATTAATGAAAAAGACAAAGACTTAATTGGACTTGTAAAATCATGCGCCGAGAGCTTTTCCAAATATTCTCAATATAACAAAAAAATTAGTGCCGAAACCTTAAAAGAAATTAGCAAAATTAAAACAACTCAAGATATTTTATATTTTATCGCGAGCCATGTAAACTCTACTCTCGCGCAGAAGCAACATATTTTAAATGAACATGATTTAAAAAAGAAATTTTATAAACTTCTCGAAATTATCAAAACCGAAATCGAAATCAGCGAGGCGGAAGAACGCATCAACCGCTCTATTCAAGAAAAATTTACCAAACATCAAAAAGAAATTTATTTTAATGAGCAACTCAAAAATATTAAAAAAGAACTTGGGCAAGATGAGGACCCAGAAATCACCGAACTAAAAAATAAAATTGCCAAATTAAATTTATCCAAAGAAATTCGTAAAAAATGCGAAAATGAATTACAAAAATTACAAAGAATGAGCCATTATTCTTCCGAGTCAGGCGTAGTTCGCAACTATCTCGATTGGATAGTTTCCTTGCCATGGTCAGAACAATCCGAAGCCATAAAAGATTTAGATAATGCCAAAAAAATTCTTGATCAATATCATTATGGCTTAACAAAAATTAAGGAAAGAATTTTAGAATTTATCGCGGTGCAAATAAAAACTAAAGGTGCTCGCGGTCCAATTCTATGTTTGGTCGGCGCCCCCGGTGTCGGCAAAACTTCTTTGGCAAAATCGATTGCCGAAAGTCTTAATCGCAAATATGTTAAAGTTTCTTTGGGCGGAGTTAAAGATGAATCTGAAATTCGTGGACATCGCCGAACCTATGTCGGAGCCATGCCGGGACGCATCATTCAATCGATGAAAAAAGCCGGCACCATTAATCCGTTGATGCTTCTCGATGAAATCGATAAAATGTCGAGTGATTTTCGTGGCGATCCATCATCGGCAATGCTAGAGGTTCTTGACCCCGAGCAAAATAATAATTTTTCTGATCATTATTTGGAAGTCGATTATGATTTATCAAAAGTAATTTTTGTGGCAACCGCCAACACTCTAAATTCAATCCCAATTCCATTGCGTGATCGCATGGAAATAATCAATGTCTCGGGCTACACCGAAAGCGAAAAATTACAAATCGCCAAACAACATATTGTGCCCAAATTAATCAAAGAAAACGGCTTAAATAATAAAGAATTTTCAATTAAAGATGAGGCGATTTTAACCTTGATTCAACGCTATACTTTTGAGGCGGGGGTTAGAAATTTAAATCGCGAATTAGAAAACTTAATTAGAAAATCGGTGAAGTTAATCGTCACCAAAGAAGCGAAAAAAATCGATATTAATAACGATAATTTGCAAAAATATTCAGGTCCCGCCAAAAAAGATTATGGCAGAGCTCGAAAGCTTGATTCCGTTGGCGTTGTCACCGGAATGGCATATACTCAATATGGCGGAGATTTACTCGAAATCGAAGCTCTAAAATTTGAAGGAAATGGTAAAATTCAAATTACGGGAAGCCTCGGCGATGTCATGAAAGAATCGGCGCGAGCGTCTTTGAGTTATGCTCGATCAATTGCCAAAACTTTAAAAATTGATGCCAAAAAATTTAATAAATTTGATTTTCACATTCATGTTCCCGAAGGTGCCACTCCGAAAGATGGTCCATCGGCCGGAGTCGCTTTGTCGGTGTGTTTGGTTTCGGTTTTAGGTGAATATAAAATTCATCGCGACATTGCCATGACGGGCGAAATCACCTTGAGTGGCAAGGTTCTAGAGATTGGCGGTTTAAAAGAAAAACTCTTGGCGGCGTTGCGTGGTGGCATTAAAAAAGTTTTAATTCCGCAAGCCAATGTTAAAGATTTGGAAGATATGCCAAAAGAAGTTTTAGATAATCTTAAAATTATTCCGATAAGCACGATTGACGAGGCTTTGAAAGAATGTTTAATTATAAAAAATAGTGAAAATTCGACAACAAAAACAATAAAAAAATCTGTTAAAAAATAATTATTAATTTAAGAAATAACTAATTGAAAAATATTTTTTAAAATTAAATAATCATTAAAAATAAAGTGAAAAAAATTTAAAAAAATGAATCCGCAAAATAATAAAAATTTAATTTTGGCAACAAGTTTGTCCGTCATAATCATGATTTCTTGGACTTGGTTTTATGAAAAACCGCGTCTTGAAAAAGTTGCTCTTCAACAAAAAATTACGGAAAATAAAAAAACCTCGGAAAATAAAATTATTGACGAAAAAATTTCAGATTTAGCAACACCAAATATCGAAAAAAATTCCAA
>CAJBXX010000307.1 GCA_903959715.1 uncultured Alphaproteobacteria bacterium
AATTTTTGAGAAAAAAATTTATTCTTAATCTGTAATAAAATATTGGAAAATACTTTAATACAAATTTTATTTTCTTGTATTTTTTTAAAATTTTTTTAAAAAAAAGTCTAGATGTTTTTAAGAAGATGTGACTGAGAAAAGTGGTTCATTATATTTATCATAAATTAAATAGAATGACTTTCTTGAAGTTTTGTGATAAAATTAAACTGGTAAATTATTGGTAATTTTTAACAAAAATTTTATGAAAAACTCTGAATCAAAAGAACAAGAAGTAGAACGAAATGCAGCTATAATTCTTGTAATAGGAACATCATCTGCTGGTAAAAGTGTTCTTATTAACAAGATCAAAGCTTTAGATGAGCTACGCCCAGAAGGTGAAAGGATAAATTGGGATGAGAATGGTGTTGACATGGAAGGGCCTAGACAGTGGGCAGCACTAGATCCGGCCCGCAAAGATTCACAATTTAAATCGCTATTAACCCATAGCGTAAATGAAGATGGCAACAGGGGCAAATTTACACAATCAGAAGTTGATGGCTTGATACTTAATGGAACATTACTTGTAGGAGATGCAATAATATCTTTATCAGATAAAGGGGTTGATATTGGTAAATTTAGACAATCTTTATCCATAGAAGATCAAAGTAAATATACCGAGGAATCAATACTAAAACTTCAAAACTTAACAGAAAATTATCACTCATTATATGAGGATACGGTGGAGCGCGTAAGTAATGTTAAGGTAATGGAAGCTATATTTGCTCGCGCAGTAGAAAATTCTAAAAAAGGTATTCCTAGCCTCTTAGATGTAGTGCCTTGGGATTATTATGATGTAATGGGGAAGTTTAAAGAATATACATCAAGTCACGGCCTATCAAATGTATCTTCTGTTGTAGTGGCTCATTGTGATATAGCCCAATTAACTGAACACATGGATCAGCGCAATGCTAAAGCAGATGTAGAAGAAAGAAGAGATACCACCACCCCATTCAAACAATATGCAGATATGTATCAAACATGCAAAGAAAGGGAAGATGGCATTGGATCATTTACGGTACAAAATTTAGTTGATGCGGTGGAGAAGTTTGGGAAAAAATCAGACAGTAAGGAACTAAAACAGCTAGAGCCAGGGTTTCTTCCTCAAGAAGTGCAAGATTTATTAACAAAACTTGAAGTGCCAGCAGAAGAATGGTCCTTAATTGACAAGCCTATAAAAGTTAAAACGCGCGATGCCTATTCATCATATGACTTATTATGTCAGACAGATGAAAAATCTGGCATAGGAATTACATCAACTATAGCCATTGATGATATTGTGAAAGATATTGATGGTATCGTATCAAAAGCATTAGAAAGGGAATCTGAATTAGAGAGGCGATCAGAAGAAATTTCAGAACAGGAAAATAAACTAGCAAATCAATATCGTTCACAAATTTCCAAACAATGTTTTGATAAATTTTTTAGTGAAGAAGCAATTTCCAGCGGAGTAGAAGAAAAGTTTGGAGATGATGGTCCAACTCCTAAATTTATATTAAACACATTTATACTTCATGAGGCCTTGCAACATTCTCAGCAAGCAAAAGCTTTGCTTCCAGTTGGCGAAATAAAATCACAAGAAGATTTAGATAAAATATTTAAGCATGTTGGGCTAGAACATTTAAGGTCGATAGATAGAGACTGTCTTGATGGCGTTAATAATTTAACTATTTTACCAAAACTTGAATTTCAAAGTTCTGGATTAGCGCCCAATACATCTCAAACTTTAGAACAACATATTAATAAATCATCATTTTTTGGAGATATTCACATATCTCAATGCAATTCCACTCATAAAGCACATTCAGCAGATATAGAAGATAACACTCCTTTTTGTATTCATTCAGTGGGTAAAGTTCTCACGGGCATTTTGGTCGTTAAGATGTTGCAGGAAAGTATTTTGACTGAGGCACAGTTAGATAAAACAGTTGAGCTTGACGAAGAAGTTGTGGGTCAACTGCCTCCACTAGTTCAAGAAAGGTTAAAAAGCACAACATTGCGTCAATTGATGACGCATCAAAGCGGTTTAACAGATTATTTATCGGGATATACACAAGCTATTGAAGATGGATTAGATGGTAGAGGAGAAGTGCCAAAAATACAAAAACCGGAGGATTATCTAAAATTTGCTGAAAATAGGGTCGTTGATCTAAAAGAGGGAGAAACAAATTATAGCAATCTCGGCTCTTTACTTACTGGGCTTGCCATACAAACCGCTTATAACAAAAAACATCCAGATAATCGGTTAAGTTATAATCAAATTTTGAAAGAAAAAATCTTAGACCCAGCGGGAATAAAGCAATTTTCAATTCAAAATCCAGGAAACGGATCTACAAACCCAAATGACAGAACAGCACCTCATTTATGTGGTGGACCCGCCGGAGGCCATTGGACAACAGCGCAAGATTTAGATAAATTCGGTAAATGGGTTTGCAAGGAATGGGAAGATCCAAAATTTAGAGAGTTAGTAGAAAAACACGGGCAAGAATTTTATGATCCGAAACAAAATTCAATTGGTCATAATGGTAGCATTGCCTCAGCTAGTGCTAATTTACAAATATTTCCCGAGGAGAATTTGGTTTCTGTGGTTCTTGCAAGCAGGCCGCAAGCTGCTTTTCAGGCCAATAGAGCCATAGTAAGACAATTTCAAGAAAATTTAAACATAGAGAGCAAAAAAATGAAAGATCTGCCCAATCCTGAGCGTTCTAAAGAACCATCATCGTCTCCATCTCCAGTACAAAACAAGATAAAACAAGTAGGTGGAACAAGCAATACTCCCTCCGCCTCGAGCCTTTAATAATAAAGGCTTTTATAGTAGATTTAGCGAAATAATATGGCGATTATTCTAAAACAAATCAGCAAAATTTAATCTTAAAAATTACAAAATTTATAAAACAAAATAAATGATTATTTCCAAAGATTTTCTAATTTTTTAAACATCTCTTGATGTTTTTCAGGATTATTATTTAGTAAGTTAGCAATATTGGTTAATTTCCATTTGATTGATGGATATTGCGAAATATCTTTTACAAATAAAGACCAGTCAGGGTTTCCTTGCTTAAAACTTAGAATAAATTTTTTATCTTTATCGCTCAATAAATTATCAATTTTTTCTCTAAGAAGGTTGGAAATTTTAATAAAATCTTCGTAATCAAATTTTTCTCTCGCCATCCCTTCGAACTGATTTTTAAAGTCAGCTTTTTTGTCATTAATTTTAGAAAATAAAATTTCATTTATTGGACGATTGTGACTTAAGAGATAAAAAATAAATGCTTCTTTTATTTTTTCGTTGAAATCACCATTTCCTTCATCAAGAATTTTGCTTACATCGAAGATATCTCTCGGATGTTGCCGATCAAGAGCGGCACATATTTTACTACCATAAATTTCAGCTTTATCTAATACAGAAATTGCGGAAAATTTTCCAAATTCATCTTGCACAAAATCAACTACTTCAAGTTCCAAAACATCAAATAATGAACCTCTGATAATGGTATTTACTTCAATTTTAACAATCGTGCCTTCTTTTGAACAAACGAGTTTAGCATTATCGGTTAGCACAACTTTGATTCTTAGAATTTTTTCTAACTCATTTTTGATTGCGCTAAGATTCAATGAAATGTCCTTCAAAGCTTCATCTCTATTAGAAATTGGTAAATACACCAAATCAATATCAACTGATAGCCTTGGCATCTTCCAAATAAAAAGATTAAGTGCCGTTCCACCTTTTAGAGCAAAGCATTTTCTCTTCGCAACAATTGGCAATATGTCTAATAATAAACTAACTTGATCTTTATATTGTTGAATTATTTCCATCTTTTAAATCTTTTGGGATTATTATTTTATATTTTAAATCGTAAGCACCGCGCTCAACTATTTTTCTGTTTCCACTGCCAAGATCTATTTTCGATAAATCCAATCTCTTAAACCATTCATGTCCTGCCTTTTCGAACATAAAGCAGGCTAATCTTTTAACTTTTATGGAATTACAATTTTCTAATAATTCCTGCATTACTTTTGGTCGTAAACTTACCAAATTTTCAACCAAATGAAATGCTTCGACCAAATCAAATTCATCAGGACATAAATATAAAACTTCCAATATTGCTCTTTCTGGTGAGGAGATTTTTAATTGATAAAATCCCGCATCTAATTTTACCACTAAATGCTTATCAGCTGGCAAAAACTTAGTGTTGTATATTTTGACTTTAAAAGACTTCGATTTTTTAAACCATGAAGGTATTGGAGACTTATATTTGTTAAATATTTGCGTTACAAATTCTTCTCTTAAATAATGAGACAAACCTTGTAAATTTAAAGCTGAAAGACCGCCTACATGAATTGGAAGTTTTAGATAATTTTGTAAGGTAAATAACGCACCAAATTCATCAACTTTATCACCCCTTCTTATAAAAGCTCCAACCCCGAAAGAATCTAACCAACCGCTCTCTCTGTAATATCCAGCCAAATTCCTTGATACACCATTTTCTTTAAGCCAAGAATAAACGGCGACTGTGTTTTTTGGCCATTTTTGTAGTAATGTGTTTATTATTATCTCGTTTTGCATAGTAATACTGTATAAAATAAGATATAAATGTCAATTACTGAATTAATATTATTTTGCATATTAATAAAAATCTTAAGAAACTTCAACTTTATGGAAATATTACTTAATTTTATAATTTCATACAAAATAATGACAAATTTAACTACAAAAGTAATACTGCTTCGAACCTTTAATAACAAATGCTCTTACAATTTGATTAAATTTGTAATACTTTAGAATACCGATAATAAAAATGATGTATTACCAATAAAATACTTAGCTCAACCCTTACAAATATTGACTCCAAT
>CAJBXX010000308.1 GCA_903959715.1 uncultured Alphaproteobacteria bacterium
ACGGATCGAAGTTTTATGGATATGGCATTGGGCAAGAAGGCTTGGCGGTCGGAGAAATATGTTTCAACACTTCAATCACGGGCTATCAAGAAATTTTAACCGATCCATCATATTCGGGTCAAATTATTAATTTTACCTTCCCGCATATTGGAAATGTTGGTGTCAATACTGATGACATTGAAGCAAAAAAAGTGCGTGCCAATGGTTTGATAATTCGTGAAGCAATTACTAATTCTGCAAATTATCGTGCCAATGAAAATTTTAATGAATGGCTCAAGAAGCATGAATTGACGGGCATTTCGGGTGTTGATACTAGGCATATTACTAAAAAAATTCGTCAAGATGGCGCTAAAAATATCGCGATAGTTTTTGCTAAAAATTTAACCGAGAATATTATTGAAGAGGCTTATAAAAAAATCAAGAATCTCGGTGATCTTAATGGCGTTGAACTAGCGTTAGAAGCCAGCGAAAACAAGTTTTACGATTGGCAAAATCAAGCACAATGGAATCAAAAAAATAACGAATATAATTCAACCAAAGATAATTCCTTTAAAGTTGTTGCCATAGATTTTGGTGCTAAATTAAATATTTTGCGATGCTTGAAACAAGTGGGTTGCGAAGTTAAAATTTTGCCAGCCAACGCAACTTTTGCAGATATTGAAAAGATAAATCCCGATGGTGTTTTTTTATCAAATGGTCCAGGCGACCCCGCCGAAACTGGCAAATATGCCTTGCCGATGATTCAAAAAGTTTTGGAAAAAAATATCCCACTTTTTGGAATTTGTTTAGGTCATCAATTGTTGGCATTAGCGGTTGGAGCTCAAACTATTAAAATGCATAGTGGTCATCGCGGAGCTAATCATCCAGTTCAAAATCTATCTTCAAAAAAAGTAGAAATTACTAGTCAAAATCATGGTTTTTGTGTTGATAAATCAACTTTGCCAAGCAATGTTGAAATAACTCATATTTCACTTTTCGATAACACGATTGAGGGCATAAAATTAAAAAATAAACCAGCATTTTCGGTGCAATATCATCCCGAAAGTTCACCTGGACCAAGTGATAGTTTTTATTTATTTCAAGATTTTATTGAGTTGATTAAAAAGCATAAAAAATAACAATAATTTATGTTTTTTTCGTAAAAATTATTAAAATAAAAGCGTAAAATTCTTATTAACCTTAAATTATCAATCAATGGAAATTGGAACTATATCCAATATTTATCTCTTGATTTTTTTGCCACTTTTCGCTTCATTGCTATGTCAAATTTTCCAGATTAAAAATATCTGTTTTTTAATCTCGTTATTTACGGTAGTAGTCTTGCTCGGGTTGGTTTTAAAAATATTTCCCGACATTTTAATTTATGAAAAAATTAAAAATGATTATGAATTATCTTTGTTATCGATAACTCTTGAATTTAGTCTGGATTTAATCGGAATAATTTTTTTATTTTTGATAATTTTTTTAGAATTTTTGGTATTAATTTTTTATCGAAGCGATATTGAGGGGGCTTTAAATAAAAGAAACCAAGCAAATTTTTATTCAGTTTTTTTATTAAATTTATTTAGTTTAATCGGGATTTTAACCTCAAATAATTTATTTAATTTATATCTTTTTATTGAAATTCATACTTTTGCTTTTTTCGCCATCGCCACAATCTCTTATAACAACAAATTATTAAATATTTCTTTCAAAAATTTTTGCTTAAGCTCAGTATCTTCAATTCTTATTTTAATTTGTTTTTTTGCAATTTTTTTAACTTTTGGAGAATTAAATTTCGATAAAATTGTCGATAATTTATTCTTGTTGCCGTCAAATAAAATTTGGTTTTTATTTGTTATTTTGATTCTATTTTCGGTGGCTTTAATAGTAAAATTTTTCCCACTTTGGCAATATTTTGAAAAAATAAAAAGCACCAGCTTGGTTGCGAGTTTTCTAGTGATCGACGCCTTTTTTATAAAAATTCTTATCGGTTTATTTTTAACGCTAAAATTCATATATTTTTTCTTCGGAAATAATTTTTTATTTACCCAATATGAATTTTCGCCAATCATGATTTTGATTGGTTTTTCTTTGGTAATTTATGCCTCAATAAAGCTTTTAAAAGAAGATCATTTAAAATTAATTTGTGCATTTTTTTCAATTAGTAATATTGGTTTTATGGTTTCGGCAATCGGCATGCAATCAATAGAATCAATGCAATCCTTGTTTTTCTTTTTGTTAAATTTGGCTTTTGTAAATTTTTTCATTTTCATTTTTGCAAATTATCTTAAAAAGCATCACCAGAGCTCTTCGGTCGATAAAATATTCAGAGCGGTTTGCTCCAATAATTTATGCGGAATTCCACTTAAATTGATGGTTATTTTTATTGCCGGTTTGCCTCTTACTTTTTTATTTTTTGGATATTGGTATATCGCCCTTGCCAGCATGGATTACAGCCTAAGAATTATCATGATAATCGCCTTAATTTTTTCTAATTATGCTCAATTAAATATCGCCATGAGAATAATAGATTCAATAATTGAGAGGGGAAATGTGCAAGATAATTTTTCTGCCAAAAAAAAGGTTGATTATTTGCAAATCGTAAGTTTTTGGATATTAATTATTGCGATTTATACTAGCGCATTATTATCCGAGGCGACAAATAACATGGCATTGAGATTCGCATCTTTTTTATTGGCAAACACAATTTGATTTTTACATGAATAACGGAAAATTATTACTATTAGTAGTTGCTTTTTTACCAATGCTGAGTTGGTTTGCTTTAAGATTTTTTAGATATTCTCCAACTTTTTATAATTTTTGTTATCGTCTTTTTCCGATTCTATATCTAATTAATCTATTTCAAGGCTCAAATTTTTTTACAAAAGGATTATATTTTTTTACAATTTCTGAATCGATTAGAGGCGTTTCCTTAGCGTTATATGCCGATAAAATCAGTGTTTTATTTTTATTTCTAATTGCCTTTATTTGGCTCTTATTTGCTTTTTATTCAACGAAATTTTTTGCCTTAATTGGCGATAAAAATATTGATTATTTTAAAGAATTTTTTGTTTTAATAGTAAGTTTTTTAGTGTTGTTAATTTTAAGTAAAAATCTTTTTACGATATTGTTCTTTTATGTCTGCCTCATAGTTTCAAGCCATTTTTTTGGAATAAAATATTTTCATAAATTAGAAACAAAATTTGCAAGATTCTTTACATTTTTGCTATATTTTGAAAGTTTTTTAGTTTTTTTGGCAACGGTTGCAACCTTTAAAATCAATGGTCAAATAGAATTTGTAGATAAAATAATTTTGCCACTAAATTATGATGAATTTTATCACGGAATAATTTTTCTTTTATTCTTTTTTGGTTTGTTTTTGGCGATGATGATGCCATTTTATATTTTTTTTAAAAACATTAATTTTGATGGGCTTTCCTTGTTCGTAATTTTTTTAATGGCATATGGCTTTTCCAGTGGTTTTGTTTTTTTGAAGGTGATCAATTACATATACGGAATCAAAGGTTTTGCCGTGTTGGCTAAAGTTTACGGCACTAAATTTTTTGAAATTTTATTTTTATTAAATATTGCAATAACTTCATTTTTTATATTCAAAGAAAGAGACCTAAAAGCCTCGTCTTTTTTTCTTTTTGTGCATCAATTTAATTTTTTAATTTTTTCAATTTTAATGCATCTTGCGGGCAAATTTAATTACGCTTTTATTTCATTTTTTGCTTTCATAATAAACTTTATTTTAATATTTTTTTGCCTGGCAAATTTCGAAATTTATTTTAAAAAATCTAACGAAAAAAACTACAAAGGTTTATTTCATTTGATGCCAATTACATCATGCATTTTATTCTTTTCAATTTTCTCATTAACCGGCTTGTCGCCTTCAATTTCAACGGTTGATAAATTTTTTATTATTTTTTACATTATTAAAAATAAATTATACTTTTCT
>CAJBXX010000309.1 GCA_903959715.1 uncultured Alphaproteobacteria bacterium
AAAAAAATTGTCCACAGCTATATCAGCGAATGAAAGATAATTGGTCAACTTTAATTGATTTTTTTTCAATTAGAAGAGAGCGAAATTCACAAACACAAACACCAAGAACAACATTAAATTTAGATAATGTTGCTGGTTCTTCGCAATTGACGCAGAGTAATCTTGAAAATCATTTGGCGTGATTTACAAAAAATCTTAATATAATTTAAGCCAATATTTTTTTAAAAATATTAAAATCTAGCGAATTTTTGAGGGATTTTTGAAATCATTGCGATCTTCGCGAAGAGCATTAATTTTTTGGGTAAGAGTCGATTGAGATTTACGGCTATAAAACTCCGAGCCGGTTTGTTCAGAATTTTTTTGCATCTTTAATTCTTTTAAATCACCACTCACTTCGGCAATTTCTTCCTTAATTTTTTTCTCTTGTAATTTCTTGCGTTTTAAATTCCACAACATCGATTTTTTGCCAGTGGAATTATTAATCGGATGCGATTCCGCCATTTTGATAATCTCCTCACCACGACCATCCCATTCGTCAATCGTATAGCTTTCGGTTTCTTTGTTTTCATGCTCCAATCCGCCTTCTTCGCGATCAAGATTGCGTTGTTGATTGGTCATCGGTCTAATATTATTTTTGCGTAAAATTTCAATAATATCATCGATTTTTTTGCCATCTTCTTCGCTAATTTTGGTGGAAGAATTTTCAGATTTTTGCTCGGATTTTTGCGTTGCATCTTGAATATTGCTGATAAAATTTTGATCACCGCCACCTGCATTTTCTTCACTCGAAGTGCTTACTGACGATGATACACCGCCATTTTTATTCGCCTCTTCATCTAATTTTTTTTTGAATAATTTATCAAAAATATTTTTAATATTTGCCATTTTTTATAAAAGATTTTGTAGTTTTTTTAAAATATCATGAGCACAATTAATTTTTTCTTCAAAAGTTTTGTAATTTGCCACGAAAAGCAATTTTTGCCCACTCACCAAACGCATTTTATTTTTATTTTCAAAAATCATTTTCATTAATTTTTCGGCGCCGGCAAATTTATTATTTTTGAAAGCAACAATAAAGCCATCTTGAGCGATTTCTAAATTTTCGACTCCAACTTTTTGACATAAATTTTTTAATAAAGCAACCTCAAATAAATTTAAAATTTCTTGTGGAATTTTGCCAAAACGATCGGTCATTTCGTTGATTAAATTTTCGCGATCTTGATTATTTTTTATATAAGAAATTTTCTTGTAGAAGCTCATGCGTAGGGACAAATCCGCCATATAATCTTCGGGAATTAACAGTGAAATTCCAAGTTTAATGGTGATATTTTTATCAAAACTTTCGATATCATCCGTGGAAAATTCTTCGTTATTTTTAATTTTTTCGATGGTTTCGACGAGCATTTGTTGATAAAGTTCAACGCCAGTTTCTTTGACATGGCCCGATTGTTCATCGCCAAGCAAATTGCCACTGCCACGAATATCCATATCGTGCGAAGCAACAGTGAAGCCAACTCCGAGGGCATCAAGATTTTGCATCACCTCAAGTTTTTTGCGTGATTCGTCGGCGATTTTATGTTTATTATCGAGCATGAAATAGCAATAACCGCGAGCTTTGCCCCGGCCAACGCGACCGCGAAGTTGATAAAGTTGTGATAATCCAAACATTTCGGCTTTATAAATTATCATGGTATTGGCACTAGATATATCAATGCCCGATTCAATTATCGTGGTCGATAACAACACATCGATTTTGCCATCGATGAAATCATTCATTATGTCATCGAGCTGGCTTGGATTCATCTGCCCGTGGGCGTGAGTGATTTTTAATTCGGGCAATATAATTTTCAATCTTGGCTCCATCTCTTCAATATCGCGGATTCGTGGCACCACAAAAAAAACTTTGCCACTGCGATTATATTCACGCATCACCGCCTCGCGGACAATGACCGAATCGAAAGGCATTACAAAATTTCGCACCGCCAAGCGATCAATCGGCGGAGTAGCGATTAAACTTAAATCTTTGACTCCCGCCATCGACATTTGCAAAGTGCGTGGAATGGGGGTCGCCGAGAGTGTTAAAACATGAATTTCGGTGCGAAATTTTTTAAGTTGTTCTTTTTGAGCGACGCCAAAATGTTGTTCTTCATCAATAATTAACAAACCCAAATTATGAAATTTAAGATTTTTTTGAAGCAAAGCGTGCGTCCCAATTACAATATTGGCTTTGCCATTTTCAATTTCTTCGCGAGCGATTTTGGCTTCGCTTGCGCTTACGAGCCTTGATAATTGAGCGACTTTAACATTGGTGCCTTCAAATCTTTTGCAAAAATTTTTGTAATGTTGACGCACTAAAAGTGTCGTCGGGGCAACAATGGCGATTTGCGCAAATTTACAAACGATGGCACTGCCACGAAGAGCCACTTCGGTTTTGCCGAAACCGACATCGCCACAAATTAAGCGATCCATCGGCGTTCCTTTTTGCAAATCTTGCTCAACTTCTTCAATGGCACGCATTTGATCTTCGGTTTCAACGAAGCCAAATTTGGCACGAAATTCGTCGTAAAAATGCGTTTCGGCGACAAAAATCGGCGCCTTTTTTAACTGTCGCGAAGCCGCGATTTTCAGCAATTCTTCGGCCGCCACTTTAATTTTTTTACGCACTTTATCGCGACGATTGCGCCAGCCGGCAACGCCAAGTCGATCAAGTTGCACCAAAGAATTTTCGGCACCATAACGCGAAATTAAATTAATATTATCGACGGGCACAAAAAGTGTATCGCCACCGCCATAAATTATTTTTATCATGTCGATTTTGATGCCAAGAGCACTAATGGTGTGAATGCCGTCGAACTTGCCAATGCCGTGGTCGCGATGGACAATTAATTCGCCCAAATTAATGCTCAAACTTTCTTCGATTAAGCGTTCTGAC
>CAJBXX010000310.1 GCA_903959715.1 uncultured Alphaproteobacteria bacterium
CCCGCAAGTGGGGAGAGGGGATGATTGCGAGGATTTTTTCAAAAAATAAATTAAAAAACCTTCGTTCTGGAATAAAAAAACCCGATCTAACTCCTACTCCACTTCTTATTTAATACAAAAAATTAATCCATCGAATCCCCTCTCCCCGCAAGCGGGGAGAGGGCTAGGGTGAGGGGTTTTAAAAAAAATTTTTAAAAGTAAAATCAAGAAATCGCCATCTTTGAAATTTTTTTGTTTAAATTTTTTTTTAATTGCTTCGTCGCTTTTCTCAATTGAAAATTTTATTTTGATTTCGAAGACGACTCGCCCCTTCGACCCGCTTTGCTACCAACCCAATTTTTAAATTTAATTCATCGCAATTAAAATTGAAAAAATAGATAGAAAAATAATTTTTAATATCTAATTTGGAAACATAATATCTTTTAGTAATTTTTTAATATTTTTTTAATTCTGAAAAGTACTCTTGAAGAAAATTCATTTCCTTGGTATACAACCGTTCTGACGGGAGTTGGTTTAGCTGTTAGCGTTGGTGCTGCTGTTGCGGTAGCTCCAATTGCCATACCCGCTATTATAGGTGGATTTGGTGCGATTGGCGTTACGCTTGGCACAACGGCTATCGCAACTACAGGCATTATTTTTTTTGGAACAACCATTGCTACCGGAACAGCGCTTGGCGCTTTTGCTGGAATAAGCATAGACAATCATAATAATAAAGAAAAATTAAAAGCACAATCTGGAGCAAAGACAGGAGCAGAGACAAGAACAGAGACAGGAGCAAAGACAAGAACAGAGACAGGAGCAAAGACAAGAACAGAGACAAGAACAGAGACAGGAGCAGAGCCAGGAACAGAGACAGGAGCAAAGACAGGAGCACAACCAAATATATTAAGTAACCAACCAGTTGTTATGGAAAATTCGGCTATTTTTAGTGAACCTCAACCATCCACTATTGAAACATCAAAAACTGACGAGGAAAAAATTTTTGATTTAGCACTTACCACCTACAGAATGAGACTGGTAAGAAAAATTTGTAGATCTGAGGAACAAAATTCAAAAAAACCTCAGGATATACAACAACTTTTTTCCGCAACTAAAAACCTAGATTTAGAAAAGAAAAAATTTATATTAAATTGGTTTACAGAAGGCCAAGAAAATATTAATGGTGAAAATTTTAATGAAGGAGAAGGTGCGATAAATCTTGGCATGGGAGATTTACCAAATTCAAATGCTTTAAAACCAAAAACAATAAACGAAGCTAAAAATAAATATGGATTTTTGTTAGAAGGCGATTTTTCTAAAAAACATTTTTTATATATAGAAGAATTTTGTCAAAATATTATTAGCGACGGCTCAGCTGATTTTACTAAAAAAATAAGCGCTTTAAAACAAATTTCTTCAACTGCTTTAAGTGGAGAGTATCCTATATATAAAAATAAAGCTTACAAAGCCCATTTAGAAACCACTATTGGTTCTACAAATTTAGGCGCTCTTTCTGAGGAGGCAAAAACTAAAATAAAAACTCAATCTTCATCTTTTTTAGCATTAGCTTCTGTTGAGGATGTATCTTTTTTTTCTGATTTAACAAAAGCTAGACCGGGGGCACATCCTGCATCACCTAAAAACACAAACTCCCCCGGCAAAGCAGCTTCGATGCAACAACAAACTTAACGCAAAATATTTCTAAATTCTTGCCAGTTGGGCATGAATTTATTCATTAAAAAATAGAATTTTTTGCCGTGATTTTGTTCAAAAAAATGTAAAAATTCATGAAGCAAAACATATTCGATGCAAACAATTGGATAATGAATTAAATTCAAACTTATCCAAATATTTTTTTTGCGAGCGTTGCAACTGCCGTAACGAGTCCGCATTTTTTTGATGGCAACAAAATTTGCCTCAACTTGCAAAATTTCTTGCCATTTTTTGGTAAATTTTGCTAAAATTTCTTGTAAATTTTGACGATAAAATTTTTCTAATAATTTTATTTTTTGCGTTTTGGTTAAATCCTTTTCATAATCCAAAATAATTTGATTGGAATCACTATTTTGTTGATTTTGTGGGCAATTAAAAAAATCAATTTGAAGATTTTCTTGATAAGTTTGATTTATTAAATTTTGATTTTTAATAAGATAAATTTTAGGTTTTTTTGCCGATTTAATTAATTTTAATTGATAATTTTCTCCTAAAAATTTTATAGAGTCGCCATCAATATAATCAATGTCTAAGGACTTTTTTTTGTGATGAATTTTTTGTTGATTATCCTTGATCCATGGCAATTTTTCAGCAATAAAGTTAACAATAAAATTTTCAGAAATATTTAACGGAGCGCATAAAGTTACTTCACCATTTTTATTGCTAATTTTTAGATAAATTCTTGTAATTTTTTTATGTTGGATATTTATTTCAATGCCTTGGAAATCAAGGGTTTTGGAGTAATAAATTTTTCTTTTGAATTTACTTTTTGTCAAAATTAATGAATTTTTTTATGGTCATATTGTAGTAATGACGAAATTTTTATTTCAAAAAATATTTTAATATATTTGATTTAAAAATTTAACTATAA
>CAJBXX010000311.1 GCA_903959715.1 uncultured Alphaproteobacteria bacterium
AATTATTTAAATTAAAAATTTTATTTTGAACTTTGGTTTTTTAAATAGAAAATATTCGTTTATAATTTAAAAAATAATAGCCCTAAACGCCTTTGACACCAAGCTTCGCAAATAATTCTTGATCTTTTTGAGTTTGTGGATTTTGCGTTGTCAAAAGTTTTTCACCATAAAAAATCGAGTTGGCTCCAGCCAAGAAACACAAGGCTTGCGTTTGCTCATTCATTTCTTCGCGACCCGCAGATAATCGAACTTTTGCTTTCGGCATCATGATTCTAGCCACCGCAATGGTGCGAATAAATTCAAATGGATCGAGATTCGCCACATTTTCGAGTGGCGTCCCCTTAACTTTGACCAACATATTGATTGGAACCGATTCCGGTTGTTTTGGCAAGTTCGCAAGCACGATCAACATTTTGGCGCGATCCTCTCGCGTTTCGCCCATACCGACAATTCCGCCCGAGCACACATTTAGACCAGCTTCGCGGACATTTTTTAAAGTGTTTAAGCGATCGGCAAAATTGCGCGTGGAAATAATTTCTGAGTAAAATTCTTCAGAAGAATCAATGTTGTGATTGTAATAATCCAAACCCGCTTCTTTTAATTTTTTACTTTGCGAATCTGTGAGCATGCCTAGAGTCATGCAGGTTTCTAAGCCCGTCTCTTTGACAGCTTCAACGATTTCACAAATTTTTTCGACATCGCGATCATGCAAACTACGCCACGCAGCCCCCATGCAAAACCTAGAGGCCCCAGCTTTCTTGGCATTTTCTGCCGATTCTAAAATTTTATCGATTGGCATCAACGCTTGTTTTTCTAGACCCGTATCGTAATGTGCCGACTGCGGACAATATTTACAATTTTCCGGGCAAGCCCCGGTTTTAATACTTAACAATGTGCTAATTTGCACCTCATTGGGATTATGATTTTGACGATGAAGTGTCGAAGCCTTGAAAATCAAGTCATTAAACGACATCGAAAATAATTCTAAAACCTCTTCGACTTGCCAATCTTGAGTTTTTTTATTAATCCCAACATTCAAAATTGATTCGATGTTTTCTGCGGTTTTTTGCAGTTCTTTTTGTACTAAATTCATTACCAAATTATATGAAATTTAAAAAGTTCGCCCATTTCTAGTGGCGAAATTAAACGCTCCAAAGACTTTTCAAGTTCTTGTGCTTGATTGGGATTTTTTTCAATCAATTGTTGATTGCGCTCCAACGCTCCAAGCTCTATCAAAAACTTTCTTTGACTAATTAGAGAAGTTTTTAGATTAAAGTTTTTGGCAATTTTATCAAGTGCAAAAAAATCAACATGCGCGGTGATGTCGCAATTTTCAAGCGCGTCAAGAAAATCAACCTTGCGATGATTTTTTATAGCTTGCAAACTATTGGAAAAATTATATTTGTCGTAACCATAATCGCAATTAATTGCGATTCCGCCCTCTTTTATAATGGCCTCGCACAGTTTATTCATAAAATTTTGAGCAGTTTTCGAATATTCAAAAACAGCTTTTATAGGAGCGTTTTGCGATAAAAATTTTCCCAACTTTTCTTCAACAAAATTATGCGTTTCGAGATTAAATTCTTCGAGAAAAAATTGTGGATTTTTAAAATCAACTTCGCCCTTAAATCTTACTCTCCTCTCTCTCCACCCTTCTGCACTTTTAACATATTGATCAATTGCAAAGCAATCGAAAAGTTCATTGGAAATAAAAAAAGTTTCACCATTTTTTTGCGATAAAAAATCTTCAAAATTTTCATGCCATTTTATCGCAAAATTTTGTAGATTTTGTTGTTGGATTTTTTGTAAAACAGGATTTATTTCTATAATATGAAATTGGGCGCGACTTAGAAAATCAAGGGCTTCTTCGTTATTTTTTTTTGCTAAATTATTTATTGTTTGCAAAATATCTTTAAACCAAGTGCCTTTGCCGGCACCCATTTCAACTAAAGAAATTTTATTTTTTGAATTTTGAGAAATATGGATTAAATAAACAGCCACAAGCTCTCCAAAGATTTGTGAAATTTCTGGCGCCGTTATGAAATCAGCATTTTTTCCTATCGGATTTTTGGTTTTATAGTATCCTTTTTGCTTATCAAATAAAGATTTTTCAATTAATTCCGAAATTTTCATTTGGATTTAAATTATGGTCGCCACGATAAAAAGTTTTTCAAAAATTTAAGCCCCGCTTCGCCACTTTTTTCTGGATGAAATTGAGCACCAATGATGTTATCTTTAGCAATTACCGAATTAATCTTGGTGCCATATTCTACATAGCCCAAGACATTATTATCATTTTGACAAATAAAGTGATAAGAATTGGCAAAATAAAAATTTTCTTCTTCTTTTATATCTTTAAAAATTGGATGTTTTGGTTGCTTTATTTTTAAAGAATTCCAGCCCATATGCGGAATTTTTAAATTTTCGTCGCCGATAATTTTTTCAACCTTACCATTTATAAATCCCAAACCTTGATGTTCGCCATTTTCAAAACCCAAAGATGCCAAAACTTGCATTCCAACACAAATTCCTAAAAAAGGTTTTTTATATTTCAAAACCTGATTACGAAGCTCCGAAAGAAAGCCGTCAATCGATCTAAGCCCTTCCATGCAGTCGCCAAAAGCACCAACTCCTGGCAAAATAAAATAATTAGCAGATTTCAAATCGGAAACTTTGTTTGAAATAATTATATCCGATTCGCTATCAACTTCTTTTGTGGCATTAAAAACCGACTGAACATTTCCCGCACCATAATCAATAATTATAATTTTCATTAAAAACCTTGGTTTTATTTAAAATATTTTGGATCTAACAAATTATCACTAAAAATAATTTTTTCATTATTTTCTTTATTTTTCAAGCTAATTTGATTAATAAATTTTATTTTTGCTTCGGTTTTGTTGTTACC
>CAJBXX010000312.1 GCA_903959715.1 uncultured Alphaproteobacteria bacterium
ACTTATTGTTGATTTGGCGACGCTTACAGGCGCAATAATTGTAGCCCTTGCCGATATTTATGCTGGACTATTTAGTAATGATGATTCCTTGTCAAAAAATTTGGAAGATTGCGGGCAAAAAACTGGCGAGAGAGTTTGGCGTTTGCCACTCGGTGAAGAATATGACGAAATGATTAACTCCGATATTGCAGATATGAAAAATGTCGGAAGTGGTCGCGGAGCTGGCAGTATCACCGCAGCGCAATTTTTGCAAAGATTCGTTGGCGATACCAAATGGGCGCATCTTGATATTGCCGGAGTGGCATGGAAAGGCAAGGGCGATGCCTTGGCACATAAAGGTGCAACTGGTTTCGGTGTTAGATTGCTCGATGAGCTTGTAAGAAAATATGAAAAATAAATCATGAAAAAATTAGTTATCAATGGCGGTGTGCCACTTTATGGCGAAGTACAAATTAGTGGCGCTAAAAACGCCACTTTGCCTTTAATGGTCGCTTCAATTTTATGCGACGACAAGCTTACTCTTACAAATGTTCCCCATGTTTCTGATATTTCAACCATGGCGAATTTATTAATCAATTTGGGAGTAAAAATTACTCTCGATGGTTATGACAAAGAGCTTGGCAATCAAGGTCGGGTGCTGGTTTTGGATGGTTCAAATATTAACAATCCCGTTGCCGATTATGATTTAGTTCGCAAAATGCGTGCTTCGATTTTTATTCTCGGTCCGCTTTTGGCAAGATGCGGTCGTGCCAAAGTTTCGCTTCCGGGGGGTTGTGCGATCGGCACTCGTCCCGTTGACCTTCATTTGAAAGCGCTTGAAGCTTTGGGAGCGAAATTTGAATTGCGAGATGGCTATGTTGAAGGCTTTGTCGCCGGTGGTCGCTTAAAAGGCGCTGAGATTCATTTTGAAAAAGTTTCGGTCGGAGCCACTGAAAACGCTATGATGGCGGCGAGTTTGGCAAAAGGTGATACCATAATTTATAATTCGGCTTGCGAACCCGAAATTATCGATTTGGCAAAATGTTTAAACGCCATGGGCGCCAAGATTTCGGGGGCGGGAACTTCGCAAATTAAAATTTGTGGAGTCGATAATCTTTCGACCGCTCGTCATAAAATTATTGCAGATCGAATTGAGGCGGGAACTTACGCCATTGCAGCTGGAATTACCAAAGGCAAAATTAAACTTAAAGGTTTGGAGAGTTGGATTTTAACTGGCTTTAAAGATGAATTAGAAAAAGCGGGATTGATTTTTACACAACTCGAAAATGAAGTTGTAGAAGTGTCGCGCAATCAAGACTTTATTAACGCCGTCAATATTTCAACGCATCCCTACCCAGGATTTCCAACCGATATGCAAGCCCAATTTATGGCGTTGATGGCTTTGTCAAATGGCGTTGCAACGATCGAAGAAAATATTTTTGAAAATCGATTTATGCATGTTTTGGAATTGGTGAGAATGAACGCCAATATTGAGTCGCGAGGTAAATTGGCGATAGTCAAAGGCGTTAAAAATTTAAAAGGTGCGGAAGTTATGGCAACTGATCTGCGAGCTTCGGTTTCTTTGGTTTTGGCGGGTTTGGTGGCGGAGGGAAAAACCACAATCAATCGTCTTTATCATCTCGAACGCGGTTATGAAAGAATCGCCGAAAAGCTTGTCAATTGTGGCGCTGATATTAAAACTATTTATTAAATTTTATCATGATAAATCTAATTGCAAAAAAAATTTTTGGTTCGGTTAACGAAAGAAATATCAAAATTTTAATGAAAGATGTTGATAAAATCAATGCCTTTGAGCCCGCAATATCAAGCCTTACCAATGATCAACTTAAAAATAAAACTCAAGAATTTAAATTTCGTTTAGAAAAAGGTGAAACGCTTGATGATATTTTGCATGAGGCGTTTGCTGTTGTTAGAGAAGCCTCCAAACGGGTTTTACAAATGCGTCATTTTGATGTTCAATTAGTTGGTGGCATCGCTTTACATCAAGGAAAAATCGCGGAAATGCGGACGGGAGAAGGTAAAACTTTGGTGGCAACTTTGCCGAGCTATTTAAATGCGCTTACGGGGAAGGGCGTTCACATCGTAACGGTCAATGATTATTTGGCGAAGCGCGATTCGGAATGGATGGGTCGGATTCATGAGTTTCTTGGGCTTACGGTTGGTTGTTTAATTAACGATATCGAAGATGAAGAGCGAAAACAGGCTTATAATTGCGACATCACCTACGCTACCAATAATGAACTCGGTTTCGATTATTTGCGTGATAATATGAAATATGATCTTGATGAAATGGTGCAAAGACGCAATTTTGCAATTGTCGATGAAGTCGATTCAATCTTGATTGACGAGGCACGAACGCCATTAATTATTTCGGGACCGACCAATGATAATTCAAAATTATATGAGTCGATAAACCGTTTAATCCCTAACCTTGAAGCGGAACATTATTTAATTGAAGAAAAAGATCGAGGCGTTTTTTTGACTGATTTGGGCATTGAATTTGTTGAAAAAATATTAAAAGAATCGGGGGCGATTTTAGAAAATTCAACGCTTTATGATCCAAATAATATTTCGATAGTTCATCATTTGAATCAAGCTTTGAAAGCGCATAAAATTTTCAAAAATGAAATTGATTATATCGTTAAAGATGGCGCCGTTGTAATCATTGATGAATTTACGGGCAGAATGCAAGAGGGGCGAAGATTCTCCGACGGCTTGCATCAAGCTTTAGAAGCCAAAGAGGGTATGAGAGTTCGCAATGAAAATCAAACTTTAGCATCGATTTCTTTTCAAAATTATTTTCGTTTATACGATAAATTGGCGGGAATGACTGGGACGGCGACCAATGAGGCTGTTGAGTTTGAGGAAACTTATAATTTAAGAGTGGTCGAGATTCCTACAAACCGTAGCGTCAGTCGCGTTGATGAAGATGATGAAATTTATAAAACCGAACAAGCAAAATATGATGCCAACATTAAATCGATTAAAGAATCTTATGAAAAAAAACAGCCAGTTTTGCTTGGGACTGTAAGCATTGAGAAGTCGGAATATTTATCGCAATTATTAAAAAAACATAAATTACCGCACAATGTTTTGAATGCAAAATATCACGAAAAGGAGGCGGAAATAATTTCGCAAGCAGGAATTCCAAGCGCCATCACCATTGCCACCAACATGGCTGGGCGTGGAACCGATATTATGCTTGGGGGCAATCCTGAAATGATTATTGGTGATGAAATTGATCCCGAAAAAATTGCCAAAATTAAAGCCAAAGTTGAAGCTGATAAAAAAATTGTAATCGAAGCGGGAGGGCTTTTCGTTCTAGGAACGGAAAGACATGAAAGTCGTAGAATTGACAATCAACTTCGTGGTCGCTGTGGACGCCAAGGCGATCCGGGAAAATCAAAATTTTATTTATCGCTCGAAGATGATTTGATGCGAATTTTTGGTTCGGATAAATTGAAAAATATGCTTTCAAGATTTGGCTTGAAAGATGATGAGGCGATATTTCATCCGATGATTACCAAAACGCTTCACGGTGCTCAAAGAAAGGTTGAAGCCCGTAATTATGAAATGCGTAAAAATTTGTTAAAATATGATGATGTTGTCAATTATCAAAGAAAAAATATTTACGCTTTACGCAACGAATTAATCGTCGCCAAAGATGTTTCGACGAAAATTAAAAAAATTATTAATCAAATTAATCAAGATTTGGTCGATGATTGTGTTCCGAAAAATTCATATTTTGAAAAATGGGAAATTTCTTTGCTCGAAAAAGAATTATTTAGAGTTTACGGTTTAAAGCTTGATATCAATGAAATAGCCAAGCAAGACGGTGCTTCAGAAAAAGAAATTATTCATTATATTAATCAAAAAATTACGCAACATTTTGCGCAAAAAGAGCAAAAATATGGTGAACAAGTGATGCGTAAAATTGAAAAACAAATTTTCTTAATCACTCTCGATTCGGAGTGGAAAGATCATTTATTTTCGCTCGATAAATTGCGTCAAAGCATCAATTTAAGGGCTTATGCACAAAAAGATCCACTTATTGAATATAAAAAAGAAGGCTTCAATATGTTTGAAGATATGATGCTTAGGGTTGAAGAACAGCTGGTTTCTAGGCTTTCTCATGTTGAAATTTCTATAAGTTCTAATGAAGACGAGGTTAATTTAATCGCTCATGCGCCAAAACAAAAAACTTTTGAGTCGCGAGTTGATCCAAATTTTTCGCCGACAAAAAATGAAAATGTTAAAGTGCCAACGACACCGATTCGAAGCTATGTTGATCCAACAAAGCGTAATCCGCGAGACGCATCAACTTGGGGTCAAGTCGGTCGCAACGAACCTTGTCCCTGTGGCAGTGGCAAGAAATATAAAAACTGCCATGGAGCTTAAACTTGATTACACTAAGTTAATTCATGTTATTTATTGTTGAGTATTATTTTTTAATAAAATAGAAAAGGTTATTCTTAATTTATTATTAAAAAATAATCTCAATTATCATGTCAATTCCTAATATTACCGAAAATGCGAGAAATAATGAAGAATTAAATCGGTTTCTTCAAGATTTTGCTCTAATAATAAAAAGTGCTGAATTTGATGAGGAGTTCTCAAAATTGTTTTTAATTAATAATTTTCTTAAAAGCGAAAGATCGGTGGGAATAGCTAGTAAAGATTTTTCTCTGATAATAAAAAGCGCTGAACTTAAGGAGGATGTCTCAAAATTAACATTAATTGATAATTTTCTTAAAAGCGAAAGATCGGTGGGAATAGCTAGTAAAGATTTTGTTGAAATAATAAAAAGTGCTGAATTTGAAAGGGAGAACCCAAAATTTATTTTAATGAATAGGTTTCTTGAAAGCGAAAGGTCCGCAAACATGACTCCTCAAGACCTTGTCAACATGATAAAAAGAGTCGATTTGCAAAATCAAGCTGATTTATCAATTATATTATACGCAACTAAATTCTCATCATCAGAAAATTATATTGAAAATTTTATTGATTTAACCAAAGCCCTTCACCCAAGCGAGGCAATGCAATGTGAATTTGTAAAGGAGTTTATTAAAAAAAATCAAATAAACCAAAATAATATAAATGGTTTAAGGCCTTTTATTGAAGGATTGCATGATAATGAATTAGCTTTAGATCTAATTAACAATCTTTCTAGAAAAGGAATGCTTGTAGATGAAAAAGACACCTTAAGTTTAGTTAAAAATCGATCAAAAAAACAATATGCTTTTTTAACTGAAATTGTCGGCGATAAAACTTTAAATGATTGCATTACCAGTGAGGGAATTGCGACTTTAAAAGCAATCTTTGGCGAAGATTTAAAAGTTGGCGATCAATCAATCACCGTTGGTGATTTGATCTCATATTATGATATAGAAAATCAAAATTCGACTTTATCTGCAATGTTAAAGCAAGAATTTAAAAAACAATTGCGAGATAATTTTTCACCCTCAGTAGAAATGCTTTTATACAAACCGCAAGAATTAGATAAATTAAATCAGCTATTGGATGAGAGGGAAGTAAGTTTCGATGTTAAAAATCATTTATTAGAAAACGCAAAATTATGCGATTATCTTAAAGAAAAAGTTGGTAATGTTGAGGAAATTGATTCTAGCAAAACATATCAAATAAATTTTGTGAATTTTGGAATTGAAGAAGGAAAAAAAGCTGAAATAAATACACTTTTTAACAAATTATTAAAATCTAACGATCTAGATAAAGAAGAGGTGGCAAAGTTTTTCTCTGATTTGCTCGGTATAGTTTTTTCAGATAATGATGGCGACAAATTAAATATTTTTTTTCAAGAAAATAAAAAAGAATTAGCTCATTGTTTTTGCGATAAAGAATTATCGAAAGAAAATTTTGAATCTTTATTTACAACTATTCACGATGGCTGTTTTGCAAATATCGGCACACAATTTAAGAAAATGCTTTATGGCGCAATGATTGAAGATGAGGTTGCACAAATTTTATATGCGGTTGCCGATGATAAAATATTTTCAGAAATCATTAATAATCACGGAAGAGACATAATGTTTGGTAATTTTAGTCCTATTAACAATGCAATAATCAAATCATATTCATTATCGCCGATGATTTTGATTAAAAAACTTTCTGAAGAGACAATTTTAACTACAACAAAATCTTGGGAAATTATTGGAAAAATTGCTGGGGATGATAAAAAAAATGAAATATTAGAAAAACTTTTTGAATCTTATCCAGATAGTGCAATTTTCGATCAAAAAACCAAAGAAATTGCAAGTTATTTTATTGTAAAAAAAGTTTATGGTGAAGAAAAAATTAGGGATTTGGAGAGTAGAAATCCGCAGTTAAAAGAATTGGGGTATTTAGTTTTTGAAAGAAAGCCCAATTCTCAAGCTCAGCAAAGAATTTCTTCGGTAATTGCTGAATCTTCACGAGCAGATAATCGCATGTTATAATTAATTAAAATTGTAATCTAAATCCATTAATTCCTTGAAAAAAAATTTTAATATATTTAGTTTTAAAATAATAAAAAAAATTCCGAATCTCAATCTCAATTTCAATAAAATTTATGAAAAAAATATCTACTTTTTTAGCGGTGATTTTTGTCGCCTTAACTTCTTCTAAAATTGCTTTCACGCAAGGTGTTTCTAGCGTAGAAAATAAATACGCAATTGAAAAAAATCATACAAGTGTAATGTGGATTGCCGATCATTTTGGTTATTCAAAAGTTTCGGGAAAATTTACCGATATTTCTGGAGAAATTGTGTTTGATGAAAAAAAACCACAAGATTCTTCGGTTCAAGTTGAAATTAAAACTGATAGTATCGCAACAGGATTGTCTAAGTTCGAAGAGCATTTGAAAAGTAAAGATTTTTTCGATGTAAAAAATTTTCCAACTGCCAAATTTGTTAGTAAAAAAATTATTGTTGGTAAGAAAAATAATGCTCAAATTATTGGTGATTTGACTTTACTTGGAATCACTAAAGAAGTGACTTTGAAAGCTGAATTTA
>CAJBXX010000313.1 GCA_903959715.1 uncultured Alphaproteobacteria bacterium
GGGATTGCTTCGCTTCGCTCATTATCCCGTTATTTGCTAAAAATAGCCGTTTAGGCTATTTTTTTTACGCAAATAACCTTACGCAAATTTAGCTTTCAGTTGAATCGCATCAAAGCGAATGAATCGCGACATCCGCGATGAAATTATTTTTTGAAATTTTACAAACTCATCTCCAGCCCAAACATCGGTCGCCTCATTTAAGATTTAAAATAAAATTCCGAAAGACTTTTAAATAATGCAAATATATTATTTCCCTAACATCCTTAAAAAATTAAAAGGATTGGATTTTTTAGATTTCATAAATTTTTAATTTTTAAACCCGTTTTTTGATGTCTTCTTACTTAGTTTTAGCTCGAAAATACCGCCCACAAAATTTTAGCGAATTGGTTGGGCAAGAGGTTTTGGTGCGAACCTTAACCAATGCTATAAAAAATAATCGCTTGCATCATGCTTATATTTTGACGGGCATTCGTGGCGTTGGCAAAACCACCACGGCGCGAATTATTGCCAAAACTATAAATTGCCTCGATGAGGCTTCAAGGCTTGCAGGTCAAGCTTGCGGAGTGTGTAAAAATTGTGTGGCGATTTCGATGTCGCATCATCAAGATGTCTTCGAGATTGATGGCGCTAGTCGCAATGGCATTGAGGGTGTTCGAGAAATTATTGATTCCATCGCTTATTCCCCGGTTGAAGCCCGTTATAAAATTTATATAATCGATGAATTTCACATGATGAGCGAAAGTGCCTTCAACGCCCTGCTAAAAACGCTCGAAGAGCCTCCGGCTAATGTAAAATTTATTTTTGCGACCACGGAAATTCGCGAAGTTCCGCAAACTATTTTATCGCGTTGTCAAAGGTTTGATTTGCGTCGTCTCGATGAAAAAGAAATTTTTGAGCATCTCAAAAATATTTTAAAAAAAGAAAATTTTGAAGCCGATGATCAGGCTTTGAACCTTATTGCTAAAGCTTCCGAAGGCTCGGTTCGAGATTCACTTTCAATTCTCGATCAAGCTTTGGCGAGCAATAATCATGATAAATTTTTAGCGACCAATATTATTGAAAATATGCTCGGTTTATCCGATCGTTTTAAAATAATTGAGCTTCTCGAAAATTTGTTAAAAGGCGATTTTATTTCAGCACAAAAAAACTTTGTTGAAATTTACGCGACCTCGTCGGATATTCGTCAAATCGCCACTGATTTACTCGAATTAATTCATAAAATTTCTTCGATAAAGCTTATAAAAAACTATGAAATTGACGCTTATTCAAAAATGCAATTCGAAAAATTAAATTTTATCGCCAACAGCGTTGAAATCTCTAATTTGATTCGTGTTTGGCAATTAATTTCCAAAACGCTTTATGAAATTAGCAATTCAAATTCGGCAAAAATGGTTTTTGAAATGTTGATGATTCGAATTTGTCATTTAATTTCTTTGCCCGATTTAAAACAAGTTTTGCTCGATTTGCATCAGCAAAAAAATCCTTCTCAAACCATTTTTCAAGCTGATTCATCGCCAAAAGAACAAGAGCAGAATAATTTTGATTTAGTTTCGCAAATTCTTAAAAGTTTTGAAGGTTCTAAAATAGTTTAGGATAAACTCTTTTTGTAAGCGGTGCGACAATTCTAACTTTTTTTAACAAAAATATTAATTTTAAATTGAGTTTATTTTTTATCGCTCTAGTTTTGTTAAAATATCATAAAAAATTCTTGTAAATAATTCTAAAAAATATGTCAGATAAAAAAATCAAAATACTGTGCGTTGAAGACGAAATTGATATTCGTTCAAATATTGCCGACATTCTTCGCGATGAGGGTTATGAAGTTTTTGAAGCTGGAAATGGTTATCAAGGTTATGAATTATTTATTCAAGAAAGACCCGATTTGATTATATCCGATATTATGATGCCAGAGCTTGATGGTTATGGTTTATTAAAAATGATTCGCGACACTGCTGGCTTAAAAAATTCTGCAGTTCCTTTTATATTTTTAACGGCATTGGGGCAAAAAGATAGCATTATAAAGGGTGTTGATATGAGTGCCAACGACTATTTGGTGAAGCCCATAGATTTTGATTTGTTGATTGCTAAAATTAAAGAAAAAACTGAAAATTTTCAAAGAGTTGAAGATGTTCATTTGGGGCAAATTAGTAATTTAAAAAATCAAGTTTCGGTCGTTTTGCCGAAAGATGTTTTTTCTTATCTTGATCTTATTATTAAAACGGTTGCCAACCTTAAAAATGAACCATTCGGACCATTTCCGCATCGTGGTTATCTCGATGAAATTAAGAAAATTTATTTGAATTGCGTAAGTCTTAGATCGGTTATTACCAACAGTCTCGACGAATCGGTGATTGATTTTAAGCTTAATGTCGAAGAAGAAATCATTTCCATTCACGATTTTCTTGAAGATTTTATAAAAAATATTGATAAAGATATTGCGGATAGAATTATTCTTGAAAATCTTCACAATGTAAATCTTTTGCCAAAAATTAAAATCGATAGAATCTCTCTGATTGAGGCTTTTGGAGTTTTAATTTATGAAATATTGGCTGTTGATCATGATTCAAAAATAAAAATCAGCGCAATGCTTGATCATCTTAAAAGAATCGTAATAATTTTTTATTTTGAAAATAATAATTCGCAAATTACAATTGATGTTGATGAAAATAGAATTTCAAAAATTCTCGATAAACAAAATTGTCGATTTGAAATTTTAAGCAATAAAGAAAATACTGCAATTATAGTTATTCCAGAGTATCGTTTAGTATAATTTTAGCTGCACATTAAGTTTTAATTTTCAAAATTCAAAATACTTTTTGATTCAAGATGATTAGCTTTATAACATAAATAATTTATGATATTCTGGTGATACCTAAACAATTATATGATTAAAAAAGCTTCAAAAAATCAGAAAAAACTTCCAAAAAAAAATCTCTCCAAAGGCAAATTGCCAATTTTTTATAAGATACTTCTCTCGATAGCAATTTTTTTCTCTTTAATCTTGTTTTACTTTGTGGTTCTAGTGTCGAGCTCTCCAAGATCAATAGATTTAATTACGCAAAAAATTCAAGAAACTTTAGATAAAAATTTTGATAAACGCGTAATAATCGGGAAAAGTTTTGTAAATTTTACTTCATATGGAAGTTTTAAAGTTGCAGTTAAGGATATAAGAATTTCTTATCAAGAACAACAAATTAATAAGGAAAATAATGTTGAAATTTCGGCAAAAAAATATTTTAACATTCCTAAAATTGAAGCAGAATTTTCAATTTTTGAATTAATAAAATTTAATTTTAATCCTAATAAAATTAAAATTTTTAACCCAGAAATTGCCATCGAAAATCCCAATAATTTTGCAAATATTTCCGATGCAAGTCCAGACAAATCAAGCAACAATAACCAATTATTATTTTTAATAGATTTTTTATCGTCATTAAGAAAAAACAAAAATCCGATTGAAAATTTTGAAATAGAAGATGCTAAAATTAATTTTCAAAATCAAAAAATAAAATCAGTTGTAATTATTAAAAATGCCAAAATTTCCGCCAAATTAAACAAAAATAGTCTCGATATTTTTTCTAACGGTTCGATTTATTTTGCCAATAACAAATCCGAATCCAATATTGATTCAAACTGTAAGCTATCTAAGCTCGATGGCTTAAAATGCGATATTAATATTTTTAATTTTTTGCCAAATTCAATTGCTGATTTTCACCCAGTTTTAGAAGATTTGAATAAAATTGATACCATCATAAACGGCTCAATAAATATAGAAATAAACAACAAAAAAGATCTTAAAAAATTGGATTTTAAATTTAGGGCTGACAAAGGAAGTTTTGAATTCAAAGAATATTTTAAAGAAAGAATTGAGTTTTCGCAAATGTTGATTAATGGTGATTTTGACGGGATTAACAAGGTTCTAAATTTAACTAAAATTGATGCTGAATTAATTAGTAAAATTGCCAATCAAACCGAAATATCAAACCCACATTTATCGATGGGATTTTCAATTTCAATGCTTGAAAATAACAAAAATAAATATGATTTTTTTATTAAATTAAAAAATCCTCTAATTGATGAAATTGATAGGTTGTGGCCTATCGCTCTAAGTCAAAATGGCATTCGTGATTGGGTTATAAAAAGCGTTTCGGGGGGCTTTATTAATGAAGGTTTCGTAAAATTTTCAATGACAAGCGAAGATAATTTTGATTCAAAACTTCAATATCTCGATGCCCAATTTGATTTTTCCAATGTTGATCTCAATTACGATAAAGAATTTCCCGAAATAAATAATTTAGCGGGAACAGCGTTTTTTACTAAAAATAACATGAAAATAATTGTTAAAAAAGGTGATGTTTTGAAAAGTAAAATTATAAATGCCGAAGTGACGATTAATGATTTTGATATGCCAATTAATATTTTAGCAATTAAAGGAGTTGTTGAGGGAGAAAGTGGCGACGGCTTAAAGCACATTTCCAATGACGAAGATTTTCGCGGTGAAATTGACAAATATCTCAACGGAATTTCGCAAACTGAAATTGAAATGCTCATTCCTTTAGTCGATGATTTGTCTTTGAAAAAAACTTTTATCGCAATAAAATCTAATATATCAAATCTTAAAAATGAAAACTTCTTGGGCTCCGTGGCTGTAAGCACCAAGAAGGATATTGAATCAAATATTTTTGTAAGCGATATTGATTTAAAAGATTGCGAAATAACCAATAAAGAATTGCAGATTTTTAAAAGCAAAGATGAGTTTGGGCACCTTTCTTTTATCGTTGATTTGGATAAGGATAAAGTTGTTAAATTTAAAAATATTCTTTTAACAAAATCAAAAAATGATGGAAAAAATATTAAAAATAATCTCGGAATTAATGGCGAAATTATTTTTGGATATAGCCCCTTTAATTTGTTAAAAATTAATCTTAAAAATCAAAATTTTGCTAAAAATAATTTTATTTTTAATTATGATTTTGACCAAGCTAATTCAAGCCTTAAGGCTTCTTTAAAAGGTAAATATTTTGACGCCTCAAATCTTTTAAATCTTAAATTTTCTAACAATAATCCAAAAGATTTACCTAAAAAAATTCAAATTAATGTTGCGCTCGATCGTCTTGAATTGTTGCGTAAAAAAATTATTAATCGCGTTAATTTAAACTTAAATTGTGAAAATGGAATTTGCAAATCCGGATTTTTAAACGGCAACATTTCTAAGCAAAAAAATATTGCTTTAAAGATTCAAAAAAATCTTAAAAATGAAAAAAATGAAGAATATTTAATTGATGGTCAAATTAACGACGCAGGCTTTGTAATCGAGGCTTTGGGCATTTCAAATTTAGTTGCAAACGGCAATGCTAAAATCAATATAAAACAAAATTTAGTGAATAATAAATTGGTATTAGAGGGTGATATAAAAATAAATTCAGATATAGTAATATTTGAAAATGAAGCGGTAAAAAAATTCTCCAAAGATAATTTGTTTTCGCAAATTAAAGATAAAATTTTTTCAAGTGAAAAAACCACTTTTGGTTCTATCGATATAGAATTTTTACTCGAAGAAGATGAGTTAAAAATCAAATCTTTAGTTGCCAATAATTTTAAAATTGGTATTACCGCTAAGGGCAAAATAAATTTAAAAACACAAGCGATGGAAATAAAAGGAATGATAGTGCCGGGATATATCATCAACAGCTTGTTTGGCTTGGGTAAAATTCCAATTTTAGGTTCGGTGATTAGTGGTTTGCTTACTGGGGGCGAGGGCGGTGGCATTTTTAGCGTCCGTTATGAATTTATTAAAAAAGCTGGTGAAAAAGACGGAAAATTTTCGACCAACAAGGTCTCGGCATTTGTGCCTTCTTCAATTGCAAATTTATTTGAATAATGGTTTTTAAAAAACATCAAAAAGCTTTCTCTTTGATAGAAATTTCGGTAGTTATTGTTATAATCGGCATCTTGATTGCTGGAGTGTCGCAGGGCATTGATTTATATGAAGATTTTCGCCTAAATAACGCTAAAACTTTAACTTTAAACTCAAGGGCGGGAAGGGTTCCCGATTTGGTTTCGTGGATTGAAACTTCGATGAATAATAGTTTTGATGATGTCGAAGAAAAAGATGGCTTAACTTTATCGAATTGGTACGACATCAATCCGTTAATTACGCCAAATTCTAAAAAAAATTTTACTCAACTCACATCGGGATCTAGACCTTTTTATGTTAAAAATGTTTCTAACGGATTGCCAGCGGTAAAATTTGAATCTGGTAGAAATCTTGTTTTTGATGGTGGAATTTTGGCAAACACTGATTTTACAATGTTTATAGTTGAAAGAAAACTTTTAAATTCAGCCATATGGATTTTTCATCCAGGAGGAAGCTGTGGCAACAATCAATGTTTTCACTCTGGATATAGAGAAAATACAAAGTTTACCTTTGATTTTTACTCTTATGGAATTGATTATGTTAGTAATGATTTAGCGGGAACCAAAACCAGAATTCACACTATTTTTTTTAGTAAAATAAATGGTCAAAAATATTGGCTAAATGGCGGAAAAAATCCAGATTATCATGATTCTGCAAAGATCATACCCATTGGTTCCGCGACCACAAATAAGATAGGTCAATTTTATACTGGTTATATTTTTGAAATTATTTATTATAATCGAGCAATTAATGACAATGAAAGAATTGATATTGAAAAATATTTGTCAAAAAAATATAACATTCCTATTATTTAATTTACAACAAAGTCTCGGCATTGGTGCCTTCTTCAATTTCAAATTTATTTGAATAATGGTTTTTAAAAAACATCAAAAAGCCTTTTCGCTGATTGAAATTTCGGTAGTTATTGTTATAATCGGCATCTTGATTGCTGGCGTTTCGCAAGGAATCGATTTATATAATGAATTTAAATTAACCAATGCTCGCACTTTAACTTTAAATTCGGTCGTTCCCAGAATTTCAAATTTATCAATGTGGTGGGAAACAACCGCGGAAAATAGTTTTAAAACTTCAAAACCAAATGATGGCGAATTAATCAATCAGTGGAACGATATTAATCCGCAAAGAGCGATGAAAATAAATTTATTTAACGCTTCTAATGGTGACTCTAGACCTACATATAAATCTTCGGCAATCAATGGCTTACCGGCGTTAAAATTTAGTGATGCTCAAAATTTAAGAAGTAATGACATTCGAGGCGTTGATTTTTTTAATACTAATGAAATGACGGTTTTTTTAATACAAAATACAACTGGTGGCTCCGATTCAACAATGAGTTGGATTCCAACAACAAATAATCTTGATGCGGGTGGCGCCGAAATTACTCGATTTAATTTACATTTGCTTCACGCTAATCAGTTTTTTTTTGATTTTGGTGGAAGAGTAACTTATTCGGGAGCCAACGCTTACGCCAAAAAAAATACATTATTTACCCTTAAAAGATCGGGTGCCACAATGATTATGCGTCTTAATGGTCAAGAAATTTCTTCTGACTCTGCCGTTACAGCAAATACAGCAAATATTTCTAATTCATATGTGAGTCCATTTATTGTTGGCAAAATGAGGACGGATTCTTATTATCATTTTGATGGCTTTATCGCTGAAATCATTATTTACGGCAATGGATTACATATCAATGAGATTAAAAAAATTGAAGCTTATTTAGCCAAAAAATGGGGTATAAAAATATAAGTTAAGCTACCAATTTTACAAAACCCAGCAAAAAAATTAATTAAGATGGCGATCTAGAATCAAAGTCTAGACTTGGAAATATGCTGGAAATGGTTGATTTATAGGGGCTTGAGGATTCGCAAGATTCTTCAGAATTTTTAGGCGAAGGCGAACGACTTGGGGTTGAATTTGTTTTTAAAAATTCATGTATGAATTTCTTATCTAATGGAATAGTTCTGGAATCTTCTATGGATTCTTCCAATCCTTTTGTTGGATTAAGAAGATTTTCAATTTTTATTTTCTTACTTCCATCTTCTTCGATATTTTTAGTAGTATTTTTTGGCATAAATTTAAATTTTGTGAATATGATCGTGATGATGTGAATAAAAAGCAATCTCCGAGCCATTTTTAAATTGTAAAGAACTGTCGAGGAGTGATAAATATTCGGGATGTCCATTGATATCTTCGGGCTTGCCTTGGCAACAAAGATGACGATTTATGCAATAAACCATGTCGGTATTTTGCATTACTAAATGCAAATCATGCGAAATTAATAATATGCCACAATTGCTTGTGGTTCTAATCTCTTCAAGTATTTTATAAAATTCATTTACCGCCGAAATATCCATAAATTGCGTCGGTTCGTCTAAAATTAAAAGATCATTATTTCCGCAAACTGCTTGTAAAAATAAAATTTTTTGCAATTGCCCGCCCGAAATTTCGTGAATTTGTTTATCTAAAATATTTTCAATTTTTAACCTACGGCACCAAGATTGCAGATTGTCATCTAAATTTTTATCATTCACTAATTTTATAAAATCAATAACAGTCATCGGAATGGTTTTATCGACTTGAATTTTTTGAGGCATATGCCCGATTGTAATATTTTTTTGCTTAGTAATTTTACCGCTCGATGCCTTAACGGCACCAATAATTACGCGGGCTAAAGTGGTTTTTCCGCCACCATTAATTCCGATTAAAGTTTTAATTTTCCCCTTCTCTAAAGACAATGAAATATTTTCTAAAATTTTAACGCCATCGATAGTTAAATTAATATTTTTAAGTTCCAATAAATTATTTTTTTCTACAGATTTATTCATAATTTTTGTTGTTTTTTATAAAGTATTTTGCAGAGTTATTCAATTATATCAACTTTTTTATCTGTTATTCTGATTCAATGGATTGGTGGCATTTGATATTGAATTTGATGAGTCGTTAGCCCTTGCCCCATCTGTATTTGTGGTATTTGCATTTGTTGGAATTGCGTTGGAATTTTGATTTTGTAAAGTGGTCGGCGCGATTGATGCGTCATAATAATTTACCATCGAATTTTTTGAATTTATATTTTCTTTGGTATTTTTATTGGCATTTTCCATTTCTTTTGCAACATTTTTTTCTCTAAAAGCTTGGTATTTTTTTCGCGATTCTTCATGGCGAGCTTTTATGCGCTCTTCCCGCAATTTTCTTTGTTCCTCACGCCATAATTTTAAAGAATTTTCTCTAACTAAATTGGCATTTTGAACTTGAATAGAATTAACTTCATCGGTGCTTAAATTATTTTCTTCGGCTTTTTTTTCATAAATAATTTCTGGCTCTTTTAGCTCTTTAATTTCTGAGGATATTGAATTATTATTTTCCGTTTTATTGTAATTTTCAATAATTTCATCGGGGGCAATCGATTCTTTTGGCTCTAAATTTTTCTCAATTTTTGTGGGTGGTTTTTTGGGAATTAAACGAATTTCAATTTCATTGTTTTTTTTAATGGTTTTTGTTTCATAATTTTTGGAATTGGATGATGAAACCTCTTGAGCAAAACATATTTTTAGTGATGATAAAAATATTATTAAAATGTGTAAAATAAATTTTAATTTTAGCATTAAATCAAATATTATCTACGGTTTTCTCTATTACCCTCTCTAGGTTGCGAAGGCTGTTGAGCTCTTGGTTGATTTTGATTAATTTCAGGCATTTTTTGAGTGGTATTTTCCATTTGTGATCCCGTATTATTTTGCTCGCCACCTCTTCTTTCCTCTTTTCTTTCACTTCTTTTTTCTTCTCTTCTTTCGCTTTGTCTTTCCTCTCTTCTATCGCTTTTTCTTTCTTCTCTTCGCTCTTTAGATTCTTCGCGTCTTTTTTGAATTTTTTGTTGAATTTCTTCTAATTTTTGTTTTCTTTTTTGTTGATTTTCTTGGATTTTTTGTTCAAAACGAGGATTTTTTTTAGCAGAATTATCTTGCTCTCCTTGCATTGGAGCTGTAGGCTCTTGAGCTAGTGAGGCATTTGTAATAAAATTTATAATTAAGCTTAAAATAATAAAAGATTTTTTCATAAAATTTGATTGATTGTTAAGATGATTTTATTTTTTTAGCATAAAAAAATTTTTTTCAAACGCAAATTAATGTTGGCAATAAAGTGCTTAAATAATTCAATGTGTTAATTTTGAAAATTTTTCGCTTTGCTCATTAAAATAAAATCAGCTAAAACCAATGCCATCATGGCTTCGCCAACGGGAACGGCGCGAATGCCAACGCAAGGATCGTGGCGACCTTTGGTAATAATTTCGCAATTATTGCCATTTATGTCGATAGTTTTGCGAGGAATTAAAATCGAGCTGGTCGGCTTCACTGCGAATCGCACCACCAAATCTTGACCCGAAGAAATTCCGCCAATTACTCCGCCCGAATTGTTGGAAGAAAATTTAATTGTACCATTGTCGTTAAACATTTCATCGGCGACCTGCGAGCCTCTAAGGTTGGCGCTTGACATGCCAAAACCAATTTCGACGCCTTTCACGGCGTTAATTGACATCATGGCGCTGGCGAGTCGAGCATCGAGCTTATCATAAATAGGCTCTCCTAAACCTACGGGCACATTGCGAGCGATAATTTCAACAATTGCTCCAACCGAATCGCCTTTTTTGCGAATATCGAGCAAATAATCACTAAATTCGCCAACCGCTTTTTTATCGGGGCAAAATAATTCGTTATTGTTGATTTCGTTAAAATCGATAGAGTTTTGATCGATTTTTTTTTCGCCAATTTGCGAAATATAACCAAAAATTTCGATATTATTTTGCTCGATAATTTTGCGAGCGATTGCCCCCGCACCGACACGCATTGCTGTTTCGCGAGCCGAAGAACGACCGCCACCGCGATAATCGCGAATGCCATATTTTTTAAAATAAGTGTAATCGGCGTGAGATGGGCGAAATTTGTCTTTGATATCGCCATAATCTTGCGATTTGTGATCTTGATTGTGAATTAATAATGCGATTGGAGTCCCCGTGGTCTTGCCTTCAAACACCCCGGATAAAATTTTTACTTCATCATTTTCTTGTCTTTGTGTAGTGAATTTTGATTGTCCGGGTTTGCGTTTATCAAGATATTTTTGAATATCGCTTTCGTTTAAATCAATGAGCGAAGGACAGCCATCAATTACACAGCCAATTGCTTCGCCATGACTTTCTCCAAAAGTTGTGAAATTAAAAATATTGCCAAATTTATTCATAAAATTATCGATTAAGAATTAAAACAGGATTTTTTGTAAAAATTAAATGATTGCCTTGATCCTTGATTTCAAGCTCTCCGGCACTTATCATGCCAATTTCTGAATCGGCAAAAACTTCTTGTAAAGCGATCTCTTCTTCGTTTAAATGAAAAGCCTTTTTAGCTTTAACGGTATATATTTTTCCGTCATCATGTTTGATGGTAATTCGGGGGTTGGTCATAACTTTCTCGCCCTCAATATTTTTTTGATTGTTGTTTATTTGGCTTACAATACGAATGGTTTGCTTCTTTTTAAAAAAATTTGAAAAATAAAAACTTAATAAAATAAAAATCAAAAAATAACAAAAAAGAGACAAGATTTTTTGTAAGCGAAAATAATTTTTAAAACTATTTAAAGTTCTTTGAATTTCCGATTCTTTCATTGTTAAAAATTAGTTTAATTTTTTTTCAAGAACTACGGCGCAAGAATAAACATCGTCAAAAATTTTGATTTTGTCAATCTCGACTCGAGCAAAGGAAATCATGCTTTGAGAGCATATCATTTCTAAAATATCTTGTGCCAAACATTCGATTAAATTATATTTTTTTTTGGCAATAATTTGCTTGATATTATCATAAATAATTTGATAATCGAGAGTGTCTTTTATATCATCGCTTACGCATGAATTTTCGTTTAAAGTTTGCATCTCAATATTGATTATTAACTTGCGATTGAAGGTTTTTTCCCAATCGTAAATTCCAATATTGCAATCAATTTCCAGATTTTTAATTTTTATAATCATTTTTCAAAAAAAACTTGCATGAACAAAAGAATTAGCTTAAAAAATTATAAAAATTTCTTTTTATAATTGTAGTAAAATCTTAGTATTAAAAATAATAAATTTATAATGAATAAAATTGTCGATATAAACCACTATCGTAAAAATAACAAAAAAGATTCAAAAAAAATGTTGTTCTTGTCAATAATAATTGGGCTTTTAGTGGGTTTATTTTTATGGAAATATTTCGTTGAAAATATTGCCAATTATGATGTAAAAATTCCGCAATCCGCCAATATAAAATTTAACGATAAAGTGCCGATTGGCATGACAACAGCTCAAGTCGCTGTTGAGTTTGAAAATTTTGACGACAAGCCAGTTTTACTCTATATTTACACCACTTGGTGTGGAGTTTGCACTAAAAATTTTGAAGTTTTTAACGAAATTTCTCGTGAATTTCAAAGCACCGATTTGAAAGTTATGGCATTGGCGATTGATCGCAATTTAGAACCGCAAAAGCTTACGAATTATCTAAATAATTTTGGTGATTTTTATTTTCCACCGCGTTATTTACTTTTTAAAGATGGTTTTATTGATTTTTTGCTCAAAAAAAATATAAAATATTCGGGGCACATTCCTTTTACAGTCTTGATTAACAAGAGTGGCGAGATTATCGCCAAATATACCGGCGTAAAAAATAAAAGCTATTTACGCAATAAAATTATTAAAGAACTTTATCCAAATTAAATGAGTTTTAACGCCAAAAAATCTATTAAAATTTTTGACACTTTAAGCAATCAACTTCAAGAATTAAAAACTCTTGAAGAAAATGTTTTAAAAATTTATGTTTGTGGTCCAACGGTTTACGATCGTCCGCACCTTGGCAATGCTCGTTCAATCGTGATTTACGATTTATTTTATCGCTTTTTTTTGCAAATTTTTGATAAAGTAATTTTTGTTCGCAATATCACCGATGTTGATGATAAAATCAATCAAACCGCCAAAGAACAAAATATTTCAATTCAAGAATTAACGCAAAAAATTTTACAATTTTTTTATGCTGATATCAACGCTCTCAATGTTTTGAAGCCAACATTTGAGCCAAAAGTTACCGAAAATATTCCCGAAATTATTCAAATTATTCAAAAACTTATTGAAAATAACAACGCTTACATTGAAGACGGGCATGTGTTGTTCGATGTTTCTTCATATAAAAATTATGGCAAATTATCCAATCGCAAAATCGACGAATTAATCTCAGGGTCGCGAATTGAAATTGCCGATTACAAAAAAAATCCTTTAGATTTTGTGTTATGGAAACCCGCTTCTAAAAATGATGATATTTCTTCGGTTTTTCAAAGTCCTTGGGGCGATGGGCGTCCGGGTTGGCACATTGAATGCTCGGCAATGAGTTTTAAATTTCTCGGTGAAAATTTTGATATTCATGGCGGTGGGGCGGATTTGCAATTTCCGCATCATGAAAATGAAATTGCTCAAAGTTGCTCGGCGCATCGCGGTTCAAATTACGCTTCTTATTGGATTCACAACGGTTTTTTAACTGTCGATGGCGAAAAAATGAGTAAATCCTTGAAAAATTTTATCACCGTTAATGATTTAATTAAAACCGGTATAAATGGCTCTGCAATCAGGCTGATGTTGCTTTCAAGTCATTATCGTAAACCTTTCGATTTTAATCAAAAAGCTTTGCAAGATTCGCAAAAAACCCTTGAAAAATTTCATGAAATTTTTGATGAAGAAATTCTTAATAAAATTCCCGAAAATCAAACAAATAAACCATCTTCAGAAATTTTAGATTTTCTTGCTGATGATCTAAATTTCTCAAAAGTTCTAGCCTTTCTTCATTTGCAACTAAAAGCACTTAAAGCTACTAAAAATCAAGAAAAATTAGTTGAATTTATTGAAAATTTAAAATTCTTAGGTATTTTTGATAAAAAATTTATTAAAAATAATGTTGATGAACCCAATTCACAAAGCGAATTATCAAAAAATCATGCAAAAATTGATGTAAATTTTATTGAAAATCAAATTGCTTTGCGTCAACAATATAAAATTGAGAAAAATTTTGCCAAAGCCGATGAAATTCGTCTAAACCTTAGTGAAATGGGCGTTTTAATCGAAGACAAACCTAATAATAATACTATTTTTACTTTCAAATAATTTATTTTTTATCATGAAAATAATTATTACTAATTTATGTTGTTAAAACTTGATTAATTAACTCTATGAAAATACAATTTTATTCATATAAATTTATTTTTTTAATCGAATTTTTTGTGAAATAATGCCAAATAGTTTTGAGGATAATGGACCTCAAGGAGAAAACATATTTTCAACTTTTTCGTCCTTATGTTCGAATGCCTATATTTCTGTTGAAAATTATTTAGGTTCACTTGAGAAAACTTCGTTTGATAATGCGGGGGAGTTTTTTAATCCCAATCAAGATTTTGGATTTGAAAATTTATTTTGCTGTTCTCGCGAATCCCATAATGTCAAAAAAGTTGCGACCGAAGATACTCCATCCAATGAATTTTTTTCCAAACTTTCTTCGGATGCTGATTCTCAATATAAAAAAGTAGAAGTTTGGGTAAAAGAGACAAGTGATAAAATCAAATCAGAGTTAGAGGAATTTATCAAGCCATCGAGAGACATTGTTGAATTAGCGTTCGATAGTTCCTTTCGTTGTTGTCGTAGTGGGGAGAAAAAAAGGGAGGGTGAGGTTAAGTCGCCTGTTTATCCAATCGCTAAAGGTGGTGGGAAAAAAGATGGCCAAGAGTATTGTACCTTTAATCCTTTTTCGCCTCCTAAAAACGATGAGCGCCCGACTCTCAAACCAAGTGAATTAGGTGGGTTAAGATTACCACCAAATGATAAAATTGATGAAGTGTTTATAGATCCTCCATCTGGTTTTGATGGTAGGGATATCCCTAAAATACCCCCGGTACCGAGGGAGGGAGGACGGCAACCATCATCACCAACGGTACCACCGGCACCGGGGAGAACAGTGGCGCCGGCACCAGTGAGACCATCAGCTCAGCAATCGGCACCGGGATCAGTAACACCGGCATCATTAGTCTTACAATCAAAACCAGTAAAAGCCATTAAAGGTAGTCTTTTATATGGTAATAGGTGGAGATATGAGCCACTTAAAGATCAGAATGAAGATCTTAAAAATGCGGTTGAAGAATTTAAAAAAACTCCAGAATATGAAAGTTATCAAGATAAATTTAAACATTTCAATTCTGAAAAAAAAGATTTAATTATTTATCAATATGCATATGCTAAAGGAAGTATAGATGAGTTTGATAAAAATAAAAAATTCTCAGATGAGCAAGTAAAATCATTAAAGGAATATCATTACACGAAGGCAAGTTCTGGTAAAAATATTAAAGATTTTTTGGATGAAAGATTGGGAAAGATAGATGGTCATTTAGGTCTCTCTAAAATGAGCATAGACCCAGCAAAAATCGAAGACAAAATTTTTCGACTTAATAAAATTATTAATATGATTAATGGAAATAAAGATTCAACTCGTGCTCCAAAATATTGCGGTTATTCTTTTTCTTCTTCTTCGAAGTCATCGTCGCGGTAGGGGGGGGCGTTAGCGACGGTGTCAGTTAAGGGGCTCTAGCTCCCCGCTTGCGGTGCTTAAACCCCTACAAATTTTTCAACATATCAGTTGTGATTTTTGCCAAATCATATTCTGCGTTCCAACCCCATTGTTTTCTAGCTTCGCTATCATCGATTGATTGTGGCCAGGAATCTGCGATTTGTTGACGAAAATCGGGCTCGTAAGAAATTTTAAATTCGGGAATATGTTTTTTAATTTCATCGGCAAGTTGTTGGCACGAAAAACTCACCCCGGCAAAATTAAAATTTGAATGATTTTTTAATTTATTAAAATCAGTTTCCGCCAATTGAATCGTGCCTCGAATGGCATCGCTCATATACATCATCGGTAAAGTTGTATCGGCTTTCAAAAAACATCTATAACTTTTATTTTTTAAAGCTTCGTAAAAAATTTCAACGGCGTAATCTGTGGTTCCGCCCCCCGGTGGCGTTTTGTAACTAATTAATCCTGGATAGCGCAGGCCACGAATATCGAGATTATATTTTTGCACATAATAATCGCAAAGCAATTCGCCACTAGCTTTGGAAAGGCCATACATAGTTTTTGGCAAAATCACCGTTTGTTGTGGAGTGTTCTCGCGTGGGGTTTCGGGACCAAAAACCGCAATCGAACTTGGGCAAATAATTTGTTTAATTTTCAATTCGCGCGCGACTTCCAAAACATTGTAAAGCCCAATGATGTTGACATCAAAACATAATTGCGGATTTTTTTCACCAGTCGCCGATAAAATTGCTGCCAAATGATAAATTGTGGTGATTTCATGTTTTTTAATAACAGTCGCCAAGGCTTGTTTATCTAGGATGTTGAGAGTTTCGTAAGGCTGAAATTCATCTTTAATATTTGAAGAATGTAAATCAGAAGTGATAACATTTTTTTCGCCATAAATTTTTTTTAAGGCAATCGCAAGTTCGGAGCCAATTTGACCAAGAGCCCCCGTAATTAATATTTTCATAATTTATTCAATAAAAAAAGTTAAACATTTTAAATATTCATTTTCTTTCAAAGCGGGATGAATTGGGTGGTCGAAGCCGGCACCGTAAGTGCGAATTAATTTACCATTTTTATGTGATTTATGCAAAGCATGTTGCACCGCCAAAACTAAATCATGCGAAGAAACATGATGCGAGCACGAAGTAATAATTAAATAACCGTTTTTTTTGAGCAAAGGGCAGGCGAGTTTGACGAGTTTTTCATATCCGCGAAGACCAGAAAATAAATCTTTTTTATTTTTAACAAAAGCTGGCGGATCAAGCAGGATAACATCAAAACTGCGTTTTTGAAATTCGGCATCTTCAAGTAAATCGAAGATTTTTTTATTGTAAAAACTAGTTTGGCAATCGGGGTTAAATTTTTCGACAATTTTTTGACAATTTTCGCGAGTTAAATCTAGTGCTTCTTTCGAGCTATCGGCGAAAATTACGCTTCGAGCTTGGGCCTTGATAGCATTGATTCCAAAGCCCCCGACATAACAAAAGCCGTCAAAAACATCGCAATCTTTAACCAAAGACGCCACGAAGTTGCGATTAATGGCTTGGTCAAAAAACCAGCCGGTTTTTTGCCCGTTTTTTAAATCAATTTTAAATTCTAAATCATTTTCAATAACGGTGATTTTTTCCGGAATTTCAACGCCGTCAACGCTTTCAAAATCAAGGCTTGATTCAAGTTTTTCGAGAGCACGAAGTTCGGAATTATTTTTGAAAATAATTTGGCAATTTTTAAAAATTTCTTTTAAAGCTAAAATTAAAAATGGTTTTAGATTTTCCATGCCGGCAGTAGAAATTTGACAAACAAAAATATTGTCGAAGCGGTCAATGATAAGGCCGGGAAGGCGATCGCCTTCAGAATTTATAAGGCGATAAAATGGTTTTTCAAAAAATTTTTCACGCAAAATTTTAGCTTGATTAATTTTTTTGACAAAAAAACTTTCATCAATTTTTTCGATAGAATTATAACTTAAAATACGACACGAAATCAGGCTGTGCGGGTTGAAATAAGCCAATGCAAAATTCGGTTGTTTATAAATTTCGACTTCAATTAATGAGCCTTTTTCAAGATTTTTTAACGAAGAAAAATTTTCAATTTCATTGGAAAATATCCACGGATTGCCCTCAATCAATCGTTTCTCGTGATGGGCTTTAATTTTAACTTTTGCGATATTTTTCATTTTATTTTCTTAAGATTAATTGAAGCAAAATTAAATTTGCTAAATGGATTTTTTAAATTATATCAACCACAAAGGATTATAGCCACTAAATTTTAAAATCTCTTAATTTTTTTAAGTATTAAATTCATATTCAATTAAAATTGCTTCGAGTAAATTCGCTGGATTATTGGGATTTTTGATTTTTACTTCATTTATTTTACATTTTTTTGACAATTCATTTTTAGAATTTTCGTCAAAAGAATTAAATTTCTTTTTTAACATTAAAACTTTTAGATATGGTTTATTTCCTTTTTTTGTAATATATTCAAATACTTTACTAGGATGTTGAATCCCCCACATTCCACGAACTCTTAATTCAGTAATTTCTAAGGGATCAACTTTTTTAATTTTTGCAATTTCTTTTGTATCGCTAAGCTCTATTCCAAGGTCTTGAATGCTGTTTGTAATTTTATTTTTAATTCTGATATAAGCTTCAGGTTTTGCACAATAACAATCGCCATACACAAACCATAGGCTCTTAATTTTTTTACTTTGTTTGCTTTTTTCAATGCAACCAATTGCATAACAAATATCTTTTTCAACCCAACCCTCTTCGCAATTTTTGCAGGCATTAGTTATCATATTGCTGTCGCTATATAATTTATCTTTAGGAAAGGAGCTATTTAAAGCTATGTTTGATTCACTGCCTTCAATTTTCTTAATTTCAAAAGCATCTCCATTTTTAATGATTAAATCAGGTGGATTATTTTGATTTCCAAGATATGAGAAATATTCATTTTGCCGTTCAATTTTTTTATTATTCTCTAATTTAAAGCTATTGCATAACGCATCTTTTATTAGATCTTCTAGGGCTCCGCCCATGTTATTAATTCGTATTTTATAATGCATAGCTTTGTATTTTTCAATACTATATAAATCATTTTCAATCAAATTTTTTATTGCTATCAATATATTTGTTTTCATAAATATTTCAAAATTTGTTGTGCCATGGCATAAGCCAAATTAACAGGAACGGCATTGCCAACCATTTTATAGCCATCCAAAATATTGTTATAAATAAATTTAAAATCGTCAGGAAATGTTTGAACTCTAGCACATTCACGAACTGAAAGTCGACGATATAAATGCTCACTTCCGAGTTTAAAAATTCTTTTATTTTGTTCAATAAATTCCATTTTAGGAGCTTGAGGGTGTAGTGGTGCGTGCCTACCACCAGCTTGTATGGTAAATGATTGTTCATCCCATTTTCTAACTCGATTTCTCGACATAAAAATAGTAGAAAATCCTGCTGTATAATATTCGTGATTAAAATTTTCTAAATCTTTTTGATCATAAGATTTTGCGGTATTTTTTAAATCATCTATCGCATCTTTTAAGGTTAAAAGTTTTGGGTTTGGATGCGGGAACTGAAAATTTACATCATTCAAAAAGCCAACGATAAAAACTCTTTCACGATCTTGTGGCACATTGAAATATTTGGCATTCAAAAGTTGATATTTGACATGATAACCAAGTTCTTTGAAACCTGTTAATATTGCGTTAAAAGCCTCTTTATTTCTTTCATGTAATATCCCCGAAACATTTTCAGCGAGAAAAAATAATGGCTTTTTATCTTTGATAATTCTTATATAATCAAAAAATAATTTACCACGCGAATCGTTTATGCCACGCAACGAGCCGGCCTCGCTCCAGCTTTGACAGGGTGGACCACCAATAATTCCGATGCAATCTGGAATTTCATTGCTTTGGACTTTTCTTATATCTCTTTTATCGAGTTTAGTATCATTAAAATTTTGCTCAAAAGTTTGCCATATAGTTTTATCATATTCATTGGCATAAATAGTTTTGAAACCAGCTTTTTTAAAGCCCAAATCAAGACCACCAGCACCTGAAAATAATGAAATGATATTTTTATTATTCATAATCTTGAAAAGGTTTAATCATGTTGTAAAACACATTGTGACGCTTAAAAATTTTTTTATATTTTTTGTTATTAAGATTTCTCGCCGAGCTTCAAAAGATGCGAATTTTTTCTTTCTAAAAAATCTTTGAGAACATCGTCATAATCGTCTGGAACTACTTTATCAAAGGATTCGCGTTCGATTAATTTTTGAATATATTTATCGGTGCGACTATCTTCTTCAAAAATTTCGACTCCAAAATTTGCTCTGATAACCATTGCCGGAGTAAAGGCGGTAGCGAAGCAAACATCGATTAATGAAAAATGACCGCCACTAAAAAATGGTTCGGCGGTTAAATATTTTTCTAAATTTTTAATTTTTTTGCGCGTTTCTTCGAGTTTTTCATCAAGAGATTGTTGATCTTGAGCAAAGGCGATGCTAAAAATTGAAGAAATTAAACCATTAGAAAATTCCATCCAACCGCGATGCCAAGCCTTGGTGTAAGCATCTTTGGAGTGAAGTGGGATATCGGGAAAAGAATCTTCCAAATATTCGCAAATGGCGATTGATTCAAAAAGCGGACGACCATTGCCGTAAATGATTGGAGCTTTGCCGAGAGGAGAATCTTGAATAAACCAATCGGGTTTGTCGGCTAAATCGACATCGACTTTTTCGTAAGAAATTTTCTTTTCGATCAAACACATTTCAACGCGATGTCCGAAGGGCGAGAGTTTTGAAGTAACTAATTTAATGGCGCTCATAATTTTATAATTTTTGATTAATAAATTGGAAATTTTTTACACAAAATTTCGACTTGCGATTTAATTTCTTGTTCGATTATTTGATTATTTTCTGGACCGTTTTTCGCCAATCCCGACAAGACTCCAGCGATCATGTTGCCGATTATTTTAAACTCTTTTTCTTTGAAACCACGAGTAGTGCCTGCCGGCGTTCCGAAACGCAATCCTGAAGTGACGAATGGGCTTCGTGGATCATTCGGAATGGCGTTTTTATTGCAAGTCAAGCCCGCTCTTTCGAGAGAATGCTCGGCTTCTTTGCCGGTGATGTTTTCGAGCGGAGTAAGGTCTGCGACCATCAAATGGCAATCAGTGCCACCTGTGGTAATTTTCAAACCGCCATCAATCAAAGTTTGTGCCAAAATTTTGGCGTTATTAACAATTTGTTGAGCATAAATTTTAAATTCGGGCTGAAGTGCTTCGGCGAATGCCACCGCTTTGCCAGCGATTACATGCATTAACGGACCACCTTGTAATCCGGGGAAAACCGCGGAATTAATTTTTTTGGCGAGCTCTTCATTATTGGTTAAAATTACGCCACCACGGGGACCGCGTAAAGTTTTGTGAGTGGTTGAAGTTACGACATCGGCAATGCCAATTGGCGAAGGATAAAGCCCAGCACAAACTAGGCCGGCAATGTGAGCCATATCAACCATTAAAATCGCACCAACTTCGTCGGCGATTTTACGGAATCGTGCCCAATCAACAATGCGTGGATAAGAAGAAATGCCCGCCACAATAATTTTTGGTTTATGTTCTTTGGCGAGTTGTTCGGCTTGATCATAATCGATCAAACCATCATCAAGACGAATGCCATATTGCACCGATTTTAACCACATGCCCGAAATGGTGCGTTGTGCTCCGTGAGTAAGATGACCGCCCGACGCTAAAGACATGCCCATGATGGTATCATGAGGCTGTAAGAGAGCGAGATAGACCGCTAAATTTGCGCTGGCGCCCGAATGCGGTTGAACATTGGCAAACTTGGCACCGAATAGTTCGCACAAACGCGAAATTGCTAAACTTTCGATTGTGTCGGCAAATTCGCAACCGCCATAATATCTTTTGGAAGGATAACCTTCGGCATATTTGTTAGTAAAGACAGAGCCTTGAGCTTCTAGGACTGCACGACTCACAATATTTTCGGAAGCGATTAATTCAATTTGATTTGATTGACGATTTAATTCATTTTGAATCGCAGAAAAAATGGCGCCATCTGATTTATCAAGGCTTGATTGAAAAAAATTCATAATTTAAAGATTTTGGTTAATAAGTTTGGTTAAAATTTATTTTATTTTTTAAGTATTTTAAAAAAATTAGCAACAAAACATTTTTAAAATATTAATTTCTTCTTGCACAACAAATTTTTTTTAAGACAATTATAATATTAAAAATAATGAATTAAATTAATCAAATTTTCAATAATGGCGAACGATAAAAACACTCAAGAAACTTTAAAAACAGAGCTTTCAAACTTAGAGGCTGAACAATCTTTGCTTGGAACAATTATTTTAAATAATGAATATTTATCACGAGTTCTTGAATTTCTTTTGCCCGAACATTTTTACGAGCCCGCCCATCAAAAAATTTATACTCAAATCATTCACAATGTTGAAAAAGTAAGCATCGTTGCCAACCAAATTACGCTAAAACAATTTTTTGAAAATGATGAAAATATCAAAGCGATCGGTGGCGCAAAATACCTTTCAACTTTACTTGCTAGTGCTTCGGGGATTTTTGATATTGCCGATTATGGTCGCATAATTTATGATTTAGCATTAAAAAGAAAATTAGTGATGATTGGCGAAGATGTTGTCAATCGTGTTTACAAAACTGAAAATAATTTATCAGCACAAGAGCAAATAGAGCAGGCGGAAGCCAATTTATTTGACCTCGCCGAAAAAGGTGGCAATGGCAAAAGTGATTTTCGTAATATTTCATTTTCAATCAAAGAAACTCTCGATAAAACTTTGCTCGCCAGAAAACGCGACAGCCATATTAGCGGTGTTTCAACTGGCTTCACCGACCTTGATAAAATGTTAAGTGGCTTACAGCAATCCGATTTATTTATTTTGGCGGGGCGACCTTCGATGGGCAAAACCGCTATCGCCATCAATATCGCCGTAAATTCTTGCAAATATTTAAATCCTGATTTGGATGATAAAAAAAATCTAAAAGCCGTCGGATTTTTTTCGCTCGAAATGTCGTCCGATCAGCTGGCATCTAGAATTTTATCGATGGAATGTAGCATTAATGCCACCAAATTTCGGACAGGGCAACTTAGCGAAAATGAATGGGAAGTTGTTGCCACTCGTTCCGCCGAAATCGCCAAAATGCCATTTTTTATTGACGATACGCCGGCACTTTCAATCTCGGCAATTCGCACGCGGGCACGACGAATGCTTCGTAAAAATAATTTAGGATTATTGGTTATCGACTACTTACAATTGATTCGCGGAAGTTCAAGTCGTTCCGCCGAAAATCGCGTTCAAGAAGTTTCGGAAATTACGCAAGGGCTTAAAGCGATCGCCAAAGAACTTAACATTCCCGTAATTGCTCTGTCGCAATTGTCGCGGGCGGTTGAGCAAAGAGAAGATAAACGCCCGCAACTTTCCGATTTGCGTGAGTCGGGTTCAATCGAGCAAGATGCTGATGTCGTGGCTTTTATTTATCGCGATAGTTATTATAAAGAAAGAACGCGTCCGCCCGAAAATGAAGTTGATAAATTTCAAAAATGGAAAAATGAAATGCAACAAGTGGCTCACAAGGCTGAATTTATTATCGCCAAACAAAGAAATGGCCCCGTTGGGAGTGTTGAATTATTTTTCGATGCTGAATTTACCAGATTTGGAAATTTGGATGTTTATCATAATTAATTATTGTAAATCAAGTTGAGTTTGTTGATTTTGAACTTGATAGTGGTTGGTATTTTGTGATTTTGCATCAATCTTTAAGATTTGTCTTGCTTCGCTTCGTGATATTCCTAGCGGTCTATATTTCGTAATAAGTTTTCTTTCAATTTCACCTAACCGTTTTAAAGCTTCAATTTCACCTCTTTCTCCTTCCAAATCAAAGCCCGCTAAGAGTTTCGTAATATTTTCTAAATCTTTTTTTAGAGGATCCATTGGCTCTGGTGATGGTGCCATTGAGCGAAGAGTAGGACTCGGAGGTGGCGTTAATTCTGGACGGTAAATGATTTTTGAAATAGCTTTATTTTGTTTTTCTATTTGAAGAGATGTTAAAGGAACTGGTGCTGGATTATTTGTCGGAGCTTGCAAATCAAGTTTTGCGGGTGTTATTTTATTTGGTAAAATTGTTTTAAATTGTGCTTCTCTTATATCTGAAGAATTTTGAAAAAAAGAACTATTTGATTCCGATTCTCGCATAGGATGATAGCGATGTGCTAAAATGGGGGGTTTTGAA
>CAJBXX010000314.1 GCA_903959715.1 uncultured Alphaproteobacteria bacterium
ATTCGGCAAAAAATTTTATTGAAAATAATTTTTTAAAAATTCAAAAAATTCAAATCTTAAATCCACAAAAATTTTTAGAAAATTCGCAACAAAAAATTATAAATTTTTCCGAAAAAATTGAATATTCGGCAAAAAATTTTATTGAAAATAATTTTTTAAAAATTCAAAAAATTGCCATAAAATCAGATTTTATTTTTGAAAGAATTAAAATTTTTCAACAAAAAAACTTTTATAATTTTGAAGCGATTAAAAAAAATGTTGAAAACAATTTAATCCAAAAAAATATTTTGCTTGAAGGCTTCGCAAGCACAATAAAGTCAAGCAACTACAAGCAAATGCTCGAAAGAGGTTTTGCGGTTTTGAAAGACAAAAATAATCGCGTAATTACCAATTGTGAAGATCTAAAAAATCAGCAAAAATTTATAATTAATATGCAAGATGGCGAAGTTTTTGCCCATTTCGGCGAGGTTGCTAAAAATAATAATTCATCGTCAAAAAAAATCGATACTCAACCCAATTTTTTTGATTTAATTGAAAAATAAATATGCTTAAAACTCCGCAATTTTGGTTACAAAAAAGAAGCTTAATATCGTTGATGCTGTTGCCTTTAAGCTATTTTTATAAAATTGGTTTTTCACTTAAAAAAAATTTTGTAAAAACGCAAAAAGTTGATTTGCCCATAATTTGTATCGGCAATATTATTGCGGGCGGAGCCGGTAAAACCCCGGTGGCTCTTGCTTTGGGACAATTTTTTAAAAAAAATAATATTGAATTTTGTTATTTAACGAGAGGATATAAAGCAAAAAATAATAAAGTTTTAATGATTGATGAAGCAAGCAAAATCAATGCTTTAGAAGCTGGCGATGAAGCAATTCTTTTGGCAGAAATTGCTCCGACTTGCGTTGCAAAAAATCGTTATTTAGGTTATCAAAAAATTCGTGAAAATAAAAAATATCGCGCGATTATTATGGATGATGGTTTGCAAAATTTTCAACTTGAATATGCAATAAAAATTTTAGTGATTGATAGTAAAATTGCCTTTGGCAATAATCATCTAATCCCAAGTGGTCCAATGCGTCAAAGCCTTGCGGAAGTTGCAAAAAATATAGATTTATTTGTAATTATTGGGCAAAAAAATATATCAATCGAAAAGGAAATTTTTGAGCAAAATAAAAATGCTAAAATTTTATCGGCACAAATTTTTGCATCAAATCTTGATAAATTTATTAATAAAAATATAGTTGCTTTTTGTGGCATCGCTTATCCGCAAAAATTTTTCGATTTTATCCAAAAAAATGGTTTACATTTAATTGAAACCAAAATTTTTGCCGATCATTATCAATATAAAAATGAAGATTTGGAAAAGCTTTACCAGAATGCTAAAACAAAGGGTTTTCAATTAATTACCACGAAAAAAGATTGGGTCAAATTTCCTAAAAATTTTCAAGAAAAAATTGATTTCCTCGATATTAAACTTGGTTTTGAAAATGAAATATTTTTTAAAAATTTATTAGAAAAATTAAAATAAAT
>CAJBXX010000315.1 GCA_903959715.1 uncultured Alphaproteobacteria bacterium
AGTGTCAATCCTTGTTCTAGGCTCTTTTGGCATAGCTCCAACGCCTTTATTAGTTGATTTTTTTTCTTTAACATTCACTGAATATTTAATCGCATCTTCTTCGTTAATATTTATTTTAAAGAAATATTTTAAAGCGATATTTTTGGCAGCTTGTTCATCGGCATCATCTTCGTGATTGCAATTTTGACATTTAAACCAAGCCTTTTGTCCTCTTTTACCTTTTTCTTTAGCGATATGATCTGGCATTTCAATTCTTTGTTTTTTTTCGATATCAATTAATTGATCTTTTAAATCTATTTCTCTGTCCTTTTCTTTATTTTTCTTCGCTTCATTATATTTTTGACGAACTTCATAAGACGTACTAAATCCGCATTCTCGGCAAGTTTGCGAAGTATAACTCGCGCCAATTTGATCGCCAATTCCAACAAAACTATTACCCCAAATATGTTTTCGAATCCCTTCATCAGCTTTATTAGATGATTTAGAATATACATCAGAAATTTTTAAGGTTTTGTAAAGCTTAGAAATTCTTTGTCCGCCAGTTTCAAAGCCATCAACCGAATCTTCATAGACTGGAATTGCTTGATGCTTAATCGCTAAATGATGAATTTGATTTCTGATTTGACCCGTCGCTTGTTCTCTAATATTGGCGAGATGAGTTGTTGGGCGAGAAAAAATTCCACTAGCTTGTGAATCTTTCCAATTTTTTGCTTGGTCACGCATTTTTTGAAGCAATGGAATTGACATAAAACCTTTTGCAACAAAGCCTTGGCGTTCTTGGTCAAATATCGCATAACCAAAGCCATATTCGCCAAGATCAATTCCAAGAATATTGGGTTTTTCCTTGTTAATTGTTGAGTTACGAAATCTTTTTTTGCCAAGGGTTTTCTCAACTTTTTCATTTGCATCTTTTTCAAATTGAAAAGGAATTGCGTAATAAAAACAATGATCTTTTTCGGCAAAATTATTTTTAATATCAACGGTTCTTTCAAAAATTAAAGTGCCTCCGAGAATTTTTTCTTCCAATATGTTTTGTTGATTTTCATCGCCTCTATCGCCCCACAAAAATCTTTCTAAAAATTGTTTTTGATAAACTGAAGTTTCAATTGGAAAAGAATATAAATTAAATCCTTTGGCTTCTCGAAAAAAATCAAATATTTCTTTGTCTTTAGACTTGCCAATGAAGAGCCCCGACGATATTTTTAACGATGAATCTTCCAATGATTCAATTTTTGATTTACTAATTAAAACCATTTCAAAACGATGTGGCATTTCTGCTAAAACTTGTGCTAATTTTTGTTGATCTTGAGGAGATTTTTTTGAAAAAATTTTCCAAATTTCTTGAGCAATATTTTGATTATTTTGATCATGTTTTATTTTTTGCTCAACAAGGATTTCTTTAGCTTTTAAAGAAAATCCTGTTTTAGCTTTTTCACGAATTTTTTGGCGTTTTCTTTTGGTAAATCTATTTCTCTTGCCGGTTGATTTTAAAGGCTCTTCGGGCTCTTTAAACCTATCAAAATCCCCCCAATTAATCGGCACATAGCGAATAAAATTTTGATCACCATTGGTGGCTTGAATTACATTTCTTTTTATATAATCGTTTCTTGTTAATATTCCTAATTTACTGCGAATTTCCGAAGCGAGACTTGAGGCAATAAATCTTTTAACCGAATCAATTTTTTCAGATTTTTTCAATTTATTTTGCTTATCAAAAATTAAACTTTGTAAACTGGTTTTTAAAAATTGATCAAGTTTTAAATTTTGAGGTAATGTAATTTCCTTTCTTTGAAAATCACCTTCTAAATCACGAAGCAATAGGGATAAATAAATTTTTAAAATCTCTCCACGCTCTAGAGTATCAAAAGAAAAATTGCCATCTTGAATATTTAAAAATCTTTTAACTTGCTCTTCATTTTCAAGATTTTTTAAGCCGAAATGTTCCTCAAATTGCAATAAATAATTTTCAAAATTTTGGGGATTAGTTTTTAAATATTGTTTATATTTTTTTTCATATCCCGATAGAAAAAATTTAACATTTTGTAATTTGCCTTTGTTAAAATTTGCAATCATATCTGCATTTTTTTCAGCAAATTCTTCATCAATAAATTTTTTTAAAAAATTATAAGTTTTTGATTTTTTTACATCTTTTTCATTATAGCATGAAGCCAAGCCTTTCAAGGTTTCAAGATTTTTATGAAAAATCCCAAAAACATTATTTTTCTTCTATACTATACTCCAATTTACGGAGAACT
>CAJBXX010000316.1 GCA_903959715.1 uncultured Alphaproteobacteria bacterium
AGCAAAAAAATAATGTAAAATTTTTTTTCGATAATAATATGCAACTCGGAGCGTGCGGAGATTGGTTTATTCATGGTCGCGTCGAGGCTTGTTATTCAAGCGCTTCGGCTCTTTTTAATGAAATTTCTAAAAATTTAAAATAACTTTTGCAATTGAAAAATTCACCAAAAAATTTTGAAAAAATTAAAGAAGATTTACTTTCGACTTATCAAAATATTGCACAAAATCCTTATCTTCGCGTTGATTTTGATGAAAATTTAATCAATAATTTTTTTTCGTGGAATCAAAATATCGTTGATTTTCATGATGAAAAATTTCTGCAAAAAGCATTTTTTTTTAAAGGATTTTTGCCAAATTCTAATCTACTTAGAAAAGCCGAAGATGAAGCCGAAATTTTAACAATAATGCGTCCGAGCCTTGATTTATCAACATGTTATGGCTTATTTCATAATGCAAAAATTCATCAAAAATATAAATTTGAAATCAATAATTTATCGAATTTAAAAATTAATGTTGCGAAAATTTTTGATGATTGCGAAAGAGCGCGAATTGTTATTTTGGCGAGTGATTGTTATTTAGGAATCGTTAAAAATATTTTAGCAAAAATTGAAAATGATATTTTTTATGCCGAGGCTTCAAACCTTGATTTACTTATCTTGAACAATTTTTTTGCGAAGAAAATTTTGCCAAAAACTCAAGAATTTGTTCAAAATTTACAAAAAAATTTAGCTCCAAAAATTGTGCAAAAATTTCTCGCTTTAGAAAAATTTATTTATCACCAAGAAAATTTTGCTAAAAATTTAAAATTAATTTTAGAAGAATTAATTATTGAGAATGAGGAAATCGAGCAAAACCCTTCGCAATCAAGCCCAGAAGAGCAAAAACAAACGCCCAAAGAATCAGAAAATTTCGGTGCCGAATCGGTGGAAAATAATTCAAATCAAATTCAAAATACTGAAATTTTAGAAAATTCTAGTGCAGAAAAAATTGTTGAAAAACAATTAACCGAAATGCCAATTTTTGAAGATGAAAATTTTGACGAAACCATTATTGACAAGCTTTCGATCGATAATAATAAAATTGAATTCAAAAATCCTTACACAATTTTTTCTAATCAATTTGATGAAGTAATCAATCCTAAAAAATTTATCGCTAAAAATGAACTTGAAAATTTACGCAATCAACTCGATTTAAAAATTTCAAAACTTAATTCAATTTCCAAAAAAATGAGTTTGAAATTGAAAAGAAAATTATTATCGAAAAAGAATAATTACCTAGAGTTTGATGCTTCGGGCGGGGTTTTGAATCGTAAAAAATTAGTGAATTTAGTTTTGTCGCCATTGATTGAAGATGTGTGGATTAATTCCAAAGCTCATGAATATCACGATACAACTTTAACGATATTGCTTGATAATTCGGGCTCGATGCGCGGTAATCCAATTGTGATGAGCGCGATGGCTTGCGAAATTATCGCCGAAATTTTAGAAAAATTTTCGATTAAAACCGAAATTATTGGCTTTACAACCTCAGATTGGAAGGGTGGACGCGTTAGAAAATTATGGGAAACTTCGGGTCGAAAAAAAAATCCTGGACGCTTGAATGAGTTGCGTCACATTATTTACAAAAGCTTCAATCAAAGTTTTAAAAAATCGAAAATTAATTTGGGATTAATGCTCAAAGAAGGAATTCTAAAAGAAAATATTGACGGCGAAGCCTTGTTATTCGCTCGTTCACGCCTGTCGCAACAAAGCGAAAAAAGAAAAATTTTGATGGTAATTTCCGACGGCACGCCCGTCGATGATTCAACCACTTGCAATAATGATGGCGATATTTTATCCGATCATTTACGGCATGTTATTAATATTATCGAAAAACGCGGTAAAATTGAAATTATTGGCGTTGGAATTGGGCACGCCACCGATGATTTTTATAAAAATTCGATCACGATAAAAGCCCTAGAAGACCTTGGCGATGTTATGATTGATAAAATTATTAATGTTTTATAAAAATTTTGTTTAAATTAAAATTTTAAAACTAGAATATTATAATATTTTTGGATTCTATTTATTTTTTTTGTAAAT
>CAJBXX010000317.1 GCA_903959715.1 uncultured Alphaproteobacteria bacterium
AAAATTAAATTTTAAAGATTGCGATTATTTATAATCATATTATTTTTAATGTATTTGATAAATATCAAATAAATCTAAATTTTTTTTATGATAGATTTAAAAATCGCCAATAAAATTGCAGAAATAAAAAAAGTTAAAATTTTTGATGGATTAAAAAATGAGCAATTAATCGAAATTCTTGAAAATGCTCAAATAATTCATTTAAAAAAACATCAAAATTTATTTTCCCAAGAACAAAAAATCACCAATTTTTATATTATTTTAGAAGGAATGATTAAGCTTTCGAAGCTTAATTCTAAAGGTTCGGAAGCCATCATAAATATTGTTGATAATGGCAGTTTGTGCGATATTTTTAGCGATAATTTTACACTTTCGGCGACGGCAATTAAAAATACAATTTTATTAAGTTTTCCAATTGAAATTTTCAAAAATTTAGTTAAAAAAAATCATGATTTATTGCGTAATATTTTTTTAGAAAAAACTTTGCAAAGTCACGATTTAATTGATCAAATATATAATTTAAAAATTGATGATAATAAAGTAAAAATTGGTAAATTTTTACTAAAAAATTTTCTTAAAAAAGGCAAAAAAAATAATGAAATAGATTTGGAATTTAGTAAAAGCGAAATCGCATCTTATTTGGGTATGAGACTCGAAACTTTTTCGAGAATTTTGCATAATATAAAGGAAGAAGAAAGTTTTTGTATTAAAAAAAATAAAATAATTTCATGCAAAGAAAATGCACTTTGCTCTTACTGCGACAAGGAAATTTCCGTTGATTGTAATGTAATAAATTCAAAGTTTTGTCAACAAAAAAAATAAAAACTTCTATATTTTAAAAATTATTTGTTTGATACTTTTTATAAATAAATTTTCAAAAATCTAATCAAATATCAATCATGATCAAAGCCAAAGGAATCGCCACGGAGTCGCCACAAGCAAAGCTTGCGCCATTTTCATTTGAAAGAAGAAATCCGAAAGAAAATGATGTTGTCATCGATATAAAATATTGCGGAATTTGTCATTCCGATATTCATCAAGCTCGCAATGAGTGGGGACATTCAACTTATCCAATGGTCCCAGGACATGAGATTGCTGGCGTAGTGAGGCAAGTTGGCGATAAAGTTACCAAATATAAAATTGGTGATCATGTTGGAGTTGGTTGTTTTGTTGATTCATGTCGCACTTGTTCAAGCTGTAAGCAAGATTTGGATAATTATTGTTTGGAAGGTCATACTATGACTTACAATTCGCTCGAACGCGACGGCTCGGCGATCACGATGGGTGGCTATTCCGATGTGATTGTGGTCGATGAAAATTATGTTTTAAAAATTCCAAATTCAATTCCGCTCGATAAAGCCGCACCACTTTTATGTGCCGGCATTACGCTTTATTCGCCATTGATGCATTGGAAGGCGGGTCCAAATAAAAAAGTCGGCATTTTGGGCATGGGCGGTCTTGGTCTTATGGGCGTTAAAATCGGTGTCGCTCTAGGTGCCGAGATTACTGTTCTTAGTCATTCCGATAAAAAGAAAGATGATGCCATGAAAATGGGAGCACATAATTTTGT